>CBDDRH010000206.1:0-7729 GCA_965233025.1 uncultured bacterium | reverse complement strand
GGTCGCCCTCTTCAACGAAGGGAGCGCCGAGATACGGCATGATGAAGTCGCCGACGAACAGCGTGTCGTGCTCAGGCACATGAATAAAGAGTCCATCGCTCGTTTCTCCACCGGGAACGGGAATGAGCGCAAAGCGAGTCCCTCCTACGGTGATTTCGGTACGCTTGCCGACGGTGATATCGGGCTTGAAATCAGAAATAAACTCATCTTTAAAATCGACGCCGAAAAAGTAGCGAAATCCTCGCGTGCCTGGGCGAACGATCTCCAGCTCCTGACGATAGTTGTCTCTGGCGTAGAACTTCACCTGGGGACCCAAATCGTGGAAATAACGGTGCCCGCCAATATGGTCCCAGTGGCTATGAGTCACAAATACCGTCGTCAAGGGGGGGGGAGATCGGGGACGCGATGTCGCAGGAACTCGTAAGCGGCCTGGGCCGAGTCGGGCCGGGTGCCAGCGTCGATGGCTATCAGCTCCTTGCCGTCCTTTGACACGATGAAGTAATACTCGGTGAACTCAAAACCCGACAGATTAAAGATCTTGCCGGGAATGATTTCTCGTAATCGCTTGGGATGGAACGTAAAGCCTTTGGTGGCATTGACCGCATACGGCGTCGTCAGTGTGATTGGTTTGTTGAAGCCGTCATGGCCGCTCAGTTGCAAATAGGCTTGCGCCTGTTGCTGATCTTTGGCCCGATCGTATAGCACGGCCAGATGATAGTACGGCTCGCGCAGCCAACCGTCATGGGGTGCCTTCGCGATGTTGTCCACACACCATCTGAGATCGGTCAAGGCGGCGTCGGCCTTGTTGAATCGCTCGGGGAGCTGCGCATACACAACGCCTATCATCCATCGTACGAGAAAGTATTCATCCTTGGTGTGAACCCGCGCCTGCTCCAGGATCTCAACCGTCTTATTCACCCAAGCGATTCGACTCAAGAGGGGGACCTGATTGGCATAGGATGCGCGCAGGACGCCCAAGGCACTCAGATATAACCCTGTTTGCTCGGGAGAAAGCTGCCCTCCATGCTTTTGTAGGAAGGATTCGAAGAACGCGATGCCGTCATGCAGCTGGTTGGCATTCATGAACTGCTGCATCAAGAAGGGGACGAGTTGAGGCTCAGTAACAGGACCAACCTGATGCAGCGATTTCAGATACTCCAATTCGGAGTTGTAGGTTTGAGATGGAGAAGGGGAAGTGGTTGCACATCCGCTTCCGAGCAGGATAGCCGCAAGCAGGGAAATGGCAGTCAATGTGAGAGAGCATCTATTAGGAATCACTTGCCTAATCATGACAAACCCTCCTTTTTTGGACCGTGAGATGATCCGCTAATCGATCCGTCCATGATGACGGAATTCCGTGCGCGGTTGTCAGCGCCTGAATAGATGCGACAACGGACGACGCGATACGCTTGTGTGCAGCAATCACGGGATCGACAATCGCCCCACAGTTGAGGCAACGCCATCCGGTAAACTCATGGTCACTCGACCAGAGTCCGTCAAGATCTTCAAACTTCTCCTGCACCATCAATCCAACACAGCGTGGGCACGTCATTGGGTACCTCCTTCCCTGACGGGACCTGGTGTCTGATACTCCGCAACCCTTTTCTTCCCATTAGCTGGTTAAGTTGAAGGGGTGTTGGGCCGCTTCACGTGCCGCTTGGCCGACGATTGGAGAGATCCTTGGCCCTGTGGGTCCAGGGTACTCATGCCCCACATGATCACCAGAACCATCCCCACCGTAGTTAGCAAAGAGAAGATTGTCATTAATGTCATATGGTCCATGATTGTCCCCTTCCTTTCTTTTCGCTCACCCTTCGTTAAGGTTTGTTCCCCATCGAACCGGCTTCTCTGTCGTCGAGTCGTGTCCGGATCGCTTGGAGGACTTCAGGGTCATGACCAAACAGATACCTCAAGACGGCGGGCGACCCACCGAGGGTTCGCCGGACCAGCCGCCGCCAAAGGCTCGATAGATGGAGACCAAGGCTACGCGCACCGCAGTCTCGGCCTTGGTACGCTCGTCGCTGGTTGACAGCCTTGTCCGCTGGGCGTCGAGTACCGACAGGAAGTCCACAGCACCGCGTTGGTAGAAGGCTTGTGCGTGGGCGTGGGATCGCTCCGCCGCCGTCTCGGCCAGGACCAACTGATCGCGGCGCTCCAGTGCCGCGGTATGCGCGACGTAGGCGTTTTCCGTGTCCTCCAAGGCGAGAAGAAAGGTCTTCTCGTAGTTGGCCGCGACGTGATCGAGCCGCGCATCCGCCGCAGTGATATGAGCTTTTATGCGACCAGCATTGAATATCGGTGCCGTGAGACCCGACCCGAGCGTATACACACTTTCTGCCAGACTCGGAAATCCGCCGACCGCCAGTGCACCGAACCCGCCACTCGCCGACAGGACGAACTTCGGAAACAAATCCGCTCGTGCCGCACCGAGCCTGGCGGCTGCCGCACTGACTTCCGTGTGTGCAAGCCGCAGATCCGGTCTCTGCTCCAGCAAACTTGCAGGCAGGAGCCTGGGGATACTTGGCAGGGTTACAGGCAGCGGCATGGAACGCGTCAACCGCTCTTCCAAGCTCGCTGGGGTTTCTCCCAGCAGTACACTGAGTCGATGGATCAAGGTTTTCGCCGTGCTTGTCAGGACTGGCAGCGTACCTACCGTATTGTGCAGCAGCGTCTCTTGACGGGCCACATCCATGTCATTCACCAAGCCGGCTTTATAGAACGTTTGCACGGCTCTCAAGCGTTCACGCTGAACCTCAATGTTCTCCAGCAGGATGGTAGTACGTTGCTGTGTCCCCCGCAGTTCCAGATAATTCGTCGCCACCTGGGCCAGTAATCCCACTTGTACTGCGCGCTGGGCCTCTTCGGTTCCCGTCGACTGAGCGACGGCAGCCTCCGCTTCCAGATGTCTGCTGCCGAACACGTCGATTTCCCACCGGGCCGCCAGTCCGCCGCTCACCGCATCAGCGGTGGGCATAATCAGCTCGGTGCCCTGTTGACCCGGCACTCCGAAGACTCGGTCTATACTCTTTTGCCGACCGCCGAATGTGAACAAATCGATGCTGGGGTAGAGCGCCGATTCGGCGACGGTGACCACGGCCTTGGCTTCACGCACGCGCGCCTTGGCGAGTCTGAGATCGTGGTTGGCGGCCAGTGCGTGGTCGATCAGGTCGTTCAGCACGGGATCGTCGAACCCCTTCCACCATTGGCTGAGATCCTTGGACGTCGAGACCGGTTGAGTATCTGAGGCGTTATGCCAGCGTTCCGGAACTATGAGTGGCGGCACGCGGTCGCTGACGCGCGTCGGCGTACAGCCGTTCAGCCCCATCAGAACCAGTGACAAAACCAGCATTGAATACGAGGCTTTCATGCGACACCTCCCGGAACAGCAACCGGCTGTTCCTCTGGCGTACCGTTATGCGTGGGATAAAACGGAAGCGCAGTCTCTGGGCTCCTCGCCTGAGGCGTCCGTTCGACCTTGAACCACGCGGCATAAAGGGCCGGGAAAAAGAAGATCGTGAGCGCGGTGGCTACCGTCAGCCCGCCCATGATGGCGATCGCCTGGGGCCCGAAGAAGTCGTTGCGCGAGAGCGGTATCATGGCCAGGATGGCCGCCGCCGCAGTCAACAGGATGGGCCGGAAACGCCGCACCGTCGATTCAACGATGGCGGACCAGGTGTCGCGACCGGCCTTTTCGTCCTGTTCGATCTGATCTACGAGGATCACCGAGTTGCGCATGATCATGCCGGCCAGCGCGATGATGCCGAGCAGGGCCACGAAGCCGAAGGGTGCCCGGAACAGCAGGAGGGCGAATGCCGCACCGATCACCCCCAAGGGCGCCGTGACGAACACCAGGAAGGTCCGGGACAGATTTTGTAACTGCACCATCAGCAGCACGAGCGTCGCGAGCACCACCAGCGGTATCCAAATCAGGATCGACTTCTGGGCAATCCAGGCGTCCTCTTTGGCCGCGCCGGTTTCGATGAAATAGCCGGCCGGCAGTTGTTCTTCGATGGATTTGAGCTGCGGGATGATTTGCGCCGCCACGTCGGGTGCCAATATACCGTCGACCACGTCGGCTCGGACCGAGATAGCCGGAAAGCGGTTGCGGCGCCAGCGCACGCCGTCCTCGAACACGGTTTCGAACTTGACGAATTGGGCCAGCGGTGCCGATCGACCGTTGGCTGTTCGAACCGTGACGTCGGGTAATCCGTCGGCGGTGACGCGCAGGTTCTTGTGCGCTCGCCACACGATGTCGATGAGCTTGTCGTCCTCGCGGAACTGCCCGACGGCGATGCCCGTATAGTGGGCTTGCAACGCTTGCGAGAGGGTTGACGTGGAGACTCCGAGTGCGCGCGCCTTCTCCTGGTCGAGCACAAGACGGAACGAAGGGATGCGCTCATGCCAGTCGTCGTTGACATCCACCGTATTGGGGTTGGCGCGCACGACCTCGGCTACCCGGTCCGCGAGAGTTCGAAGGAGCGTGGGATCTTCGCCGAACACCCTGAACACCACCGGATAATCCATCGGCGGCCCGACATTGAGGCGCATGACCCGTCCGCGCACGTCCGGGAAATCCGTGGTGAAGGCCATCCGAATGCGTTGCATCACCCGTTCGCGTGCTCCGTTGTCTTTGGTCATCACCACAAATTCGGCCAAATTGGTATTCGCCAATTGCTGGACGATGAGCAGAAAAAACCGCGGACTACCACCACCGAGATAGGCCGCATAATTCACCACGTCCTCGTCCTTGGCGAGAAGCGCCTCCATGCGCTTGGCGGCTGCTTCGGTTTGTGTGAATGAACTGCCCTCAGGCAACCAGAGGTCGATGATGACTTCCGGCCGATTGGACAGCGGGAAAAACTGTTCGGGCACCTGGGCCAGGGTCGCGACGCCGACGCCGAACAACGCCACCGTGCCGATGATGACGGTCTTGCGATGCTCCACACACGCAGCCACCCAACGGCGCAGACGGTTGTAGAACGGTGTATCGAACAGGTCGTGGCCGAGCGTACCGCCGTTCGCCCGGACCTTGAGCATCAGAAAGCCCAAGTAGGGCGTGAAGACCACCGCGCCGATCCACGACAGCATCAGCGAAATACCCACCACCTGGAAAATCGCCACCGTATATTCACCGGCTGCGGACTTCGCGAGACCTACCGGCAGAAAGCCCGCTATGGTGATTAAGGTTCCTGTCAGCATCGGAAACGCCGTAGCGCGGTAGGCATGCGTCGCGGCGCGCATACGATCCCAGCCTTCTTCGAGTTTGCGTGCCATCATCTCGATGGCGATCATCGCGTCGTCTACCAGGAGGCCAAGGGCAAGGATCAATGCCCCCAGCGAGATACGATGAATTTCCATCCCAAACAGCAGCATGCATAAGAGCGTGCCGGCCAGAACGAGGGGCACTGTGAGCGCGACCACGGAGCCGGTGCGAAAGCCGAGGCTCAGAAAGCTGACGAGCAGCACCGCCGCCAAGGCCTCGAAGAAGGTGCGCGTGAATTCGCCGATGGCGGTCTTGACCACCCGCGATTGATCAGCGACCCGTTGAACTTCGATGCCGACAGGAAGTCCCTCCTCGATTCGGCTCATGGTCACTTCCAGCGCCTTTCCTAATTCCAACACGTCGCCGGTTTTGTTCATCGTGACGCCGAGGCCGATGACCTCTTTGCCGTTGAAGCGCATCTTGAATTCGGACGGGTCGATGTAGCCACGAGTGACCTTGGCAATATCGCCGACGCGCAAGGTTCGGCCCTCGACACGCACGGCAAGGTTCGCCATGCTCTCCACCGAGTCGAAGGAGCCGGTGAGTCGTAGGGGTAGATTGCGCTGTGCGGAAGTCACCGTTCCGGCCGGTGTCATGCTGTTCTGCGCCTGCAAGGCCTCGGCAACCGTCGAGGCGTCCAGTCCCAGTTCGGCCAGCTTCTTGTCGGAAAACTCGACATAAATCTTTTCATCCTGCACGCCAATGAGATCGACTTTCTCGACATCCTTCACGCGCAGGAGTTGCTGACGGGTCGAATCGACCGCCTGTTTGAGCTCGGCGTAGCTGTAGCCTTCGCCAGAAAACGCATAGAGGAGGCTGTAGGTATCGCCGAACTCGTCATTGAAAAAGGGCCCGATAATGCCGGGAGGCAGCGCCATGCGGATGTCGCTCACCTTCTTGCGCACTTGATACCAGAGTTCGGGAATGTCTTTGGGCGGTGTATCTTCACGAGGCGTGACAAAAATCACCGATTCGCCGGGTTTCGAGTAGCTGCGCAAGAAGTCCAGGTTCGGCAGTTCCTGAATTTTCTTTTCCAGCCGGTCGGTCACCTGCTGTTCCACTTCCAGCGCGGTGGCGCCGGGATACATAGTTTTGACGACCATCACCCGAAACGTAAATGCCGGATCTTCTCGCTGTTGGAGTTGGAAGTAGGCGAAAATCCCACCGAGCAGCAAAAGCGCCATGAGAAAACCGGTGAAGGCGCGGTGTGTGAGTGCCCATTGGCTCAGGTTGAAGTCTTTCATGGCTGACGCCCTCCATTCTCGGCGCTCTCTCCATTCATCGCCAATGCGATCGCGTCCGACACACGAACGGCCTGTCCTTCCGCAAGGCGCTGGACGCCGGCGCTGACCAGCAATTGCCCAGACGCGAGTCCTGTGACGGCAATGCGCTCCCCATCCATGGTTTCACCGACCTGAACCGGCACGGATCTGACCGTGCCGGTCTGCTCATCCACCAGCCACACATGGGGTTGTCCCGGCTTGTTCTGCGGGGTAAACACGGCCGAGAGCGGAACGGTCATCCGAGAGGGCGTGTTCGAAGGAACCCAGACCGTTGCCGTCATGCCCAATTGCGCGGCTTCCTGGTCTTCAAGGAGTGCCGCTTTGACACGATACGTGCGGCTGGCCGGGTCGGCCGCCGAAGCAATCTCCCGGATGTGGCCCTTCAAGCGCCTTTCGTGATCGGCCCACAGGGTAATGCTCACTGCCTGCCGGCGTTTGAGTCCAGGCAGGCGATGCTCGGGGACATCGAAGTGGATGTCCTTTTCGTCGTGTAGAGCTACCTGGACGAAGGCCTGACCAGCACTGACGACCTGCCCCGTTTCGACTTCCAGTGCCGTCACCACACCGTCCCGGTCGGCCGACAACTCGGTGTACGCCAACTGATTGACCGCGTGGCCCAATTGGGCTTCGAGTGCCGCCGCCCGTTCTCGCGCCGTGGTGTAGGCGGTTTGGTGGCGGTCGAATTCAGGTGGGCTGGTGACCTTTTGCGCCAACAGCTCACGGTATCTCGCCACATCGTCACGTAAGAAGTCCCGATCGGCGACTGCGGAGGCCAGCTGCGCCTGAACGTCTTGCACGGCCAGGCGCTAGACGTTCTGATCCAGGCGTGCCGACACCTGTCCCTTGCGCACGCGGTCACCCACGTCGACGTGTCGTGCCAATAACTTGCCGGCCACGCGGAAGGACAACATCGTCTCATAGCGCGCTCGCACGTCCCCGGCGAAACTCATCACACTGTCAGCCTGATCCACGATTCGGGCGACCTTCACGGGCCGGGACATCGGCGGGGATTGCTCGTCTTGATGATTGCATCCCAGGGTGGTCATCAATGCCACAACGAAGACACCAACCAAACAGGTGGCGGGACAGGTACGGCTGAGTCGAGTGAGTTTCATGATGTGCCTCCTTGTAAGAATGGTGAGGGAAGAATTCATGTATTTGTATATGCAAGTATATGGCCAAA
>CBDDRH010000205.1:0-18647 GCA_965233025.1 uncultured bacterium | reverse complement strand
TGAAACAGATCGGGCGGGAAGCCTCCCATGAATTCTGCAAGCGGTTGACGTTCGTGACGCTGATCGCAAGCCTGCTCTTTGCCCTCTGCCTCCCCATTCTTTTGACAGACTTTTATCGCGCCACCTTCAAATTCTTCTGCGTCGTATACGGATTTCTGCTCGTGGTCCACCTCGTGCGTATTTCTATCGCCCAGAACATTTCAATCTCTCGGGCCGACAACTGATCCACAGAAGTGAACGAGCAAATCCCTTCACGTTTCACGCGTTGCGCAACTGTAAGTAATGCGCAATGGCCGATCGGGTGATGAGCCCTACGATCTCGTCATGCTCCATCACCACGAGACAATCTACTCCGTCCTGAGCCATGAGGTCCATTGCCTGCATGATGGACCAATCCGGAGGGATACAGAGGGCCGGCGACGTCGGGTGCATGATTTCACGAATACGGCGATGTGGCCAGAGTGCTGTAGGAAGCGCATGCACGTCTCGCACGGTGACCACACCGAGAACCTGCCCCTCTTCGCATACAGGGAATTCACCGTATCCCTGTGCGATGAAGTATTGATCGACTGCGTCCTGCACCGTGATATCCGGCAATAGTGTCACGACGCGGTGGACCATGACTTGACGAACCGTCACCGACGCCAACAAGATCTGAGGGGCCGCCTGCCGTTTGCTTGCCAATGCCGCAGAAAAAAGAAATGCTCCGATAAAGATCAGCCAGATCCCGTTCGTCGTGATGGACTGACTCAGGATGCCGGACCAGGCTCCCGCCATCAAGACCGTACCGATCAGCCCCAGCGCGACACCGAATCCTATCCCCACGAGCGCGGCCTGGCTGGTTGCGCGATTGAAATCCTTGTTCCTGGCCCATAATCCGGCCCGTAAGACTCGTCCACCGTCCAATGGAAACCCCGGAATCAGATTGAAGAGTCCGAGTTGGACATTCACCATGCCGAGCAAGCTCCCGAGGACCACAAGTCCTTGGCCGCCCGATCGCGCAAACAATGATTCGATGGCCATGGCTCCCCCGAGACAACCGGCTCCCAGGATCAAGCTCACGATCGGCCCTGCGATCGCGATCAAAAACTCAGCCCGCGGACTGGGCGGCTCCTTGCCCATGTGCGCCATCCCTCCGAAGATGAACAACGTAATCTGCTTGATAGGGATCTGGTACCGCAGCGCCACATAGGAATGTCCCAATTCATGGAGCAAGACGGAGAGGAACAACAAGAGGGCGGCAATTCCGCCCATCCCCCAATAGCGTGGAACAGGCAGGCCTGGCAACGTATCGGGTAAATAACCTGTCGCCAGCGACCAGGTCACAAAGAAGAACACCGCAAACCAGGAGGCGTGCAGGTAAATCGGGATGCCGAGCGCCCGGCCAATTTTCCAATTGGGCAAAACCATGGGTTCACCGTAACAGTGCGTGAATCGGAGCGTCAACTCGGCTTCGCCTTGAGGATCAGGTATACTTGCGACTATGCTGCGTTACTTCCCACACATGCTGTGCCTTATCCTCGCAGTGCTGCTTGTCCCAGCGATGTCTTCTGTTACGCAGGCCCAGGTGGTCAAGTCCGGTCCACCTTCTTGCCCGGGAGTTGCCTTAACATTCGATCTCTGCCCGGTGCGGAACGGGACGGGCTATGATCAGACACTGATCGACTATTTGATAGAGCAGAAGATCCCTGCCACGTTCTTCATGTCCGGGAAATGGATGACGAAACACGATCAACAAGTACGCGCCTTCCTCCAGATCCCGTTCTTTGAGGTCGGCACCCATGGGGAAGTCCACGCGCATATGCCGCTCCATTCAGCGGACGAGCAGAAGCGAGAAATTCTCGGACCAGTTCGTCTGTTCAAGACCAAGTACGGCCATGACGCGACGTTGTTTCGCCCTCCCTACGGCGAGTTCAACGACGACACGGTCAACGTAGCCCGCACTCTCGGCCTCCAGTTCATTCTCTGGAATGTCGTGTCCGGCGATCCCGACCCCACGCTCACGGCGAGCCAAATTGAGGGCCGGCTGAAGCGGTTTGTCCGGAAGGGTAGCGTCATCGTAATGCATGCCAACGGGAAGGGGCAACATACGCACGAAGTCGTGCAAGACCTCCATCAACACCTCTTGCCGGAGCGGCGTCTCACCCCCATGAGGGTGAGCGATCTCCTAAACTGTAACCAGGCAGCCCCATGACCGATCCAATCGTGAGGCCCATGACGGCGGAGGATCGGGCAGCCGTCATTGAGTTGCTCCTCGACGCCGATCCATGGAAACGGCTGGGGTACCAAGGCAAAGATTGGAACAACTATTTCACGCCGCTCCCACAGGATCGCGACGGCTACGTTGTGGACCAGAATGGCAGAGTCGTCGGCATCGCGGTCGTTCGTCAGAAGTTCCTGCTTGGCGACTATTTGGAACTGCTTGGAGTGGCGAACTGGGCGAAAGGCAAAGGGTTGGGAAAACGGTTGCTTGCCCATGTCGAAGCAGCTGTCTTCGCCAGGGCAAAGAACCTGTTCGTCTGCGTATCGGATTTCAACGACCACGCCCGGAACTTTTATGAAAAACAGGGCTACCAGGAGATCGGCCCCATGCCAAACTTTCTGATTCCAGGCAGTGCCGAAATCCTGCTGCGCAAGACAGGCGGACCGGCGAGGGAGAAAAAAGCATAGCAATCAGCCCTTACTGCTTATAATCAGCACCATGAAAGTCACCAAACTCCTCCACACCCGCATGCGCGTCAGCAACTTGGACCAAACGATCAGGTTCTACACGGATGTGCTCGGGCTTGAGGTGCTGGAACGGAAGACATCGCCGCGAGGATCGCAGCTTGCATTCCTGAAGGTTCCCAACAGTGAGGAGCTGATTGAGCTGACCAGTTTCCCTCCGAGCGGACCAGTGAGCGTGCAGGAAGATCTCGTCCATCTCGCATTTCAGGTAGAGAGCCTCGACGACACCATCGCCTCACTCAATGCGAAGGGCGTCAAGGTGACCGACGGTCCGACGCAGACATCCTCCGGCAGCCGCTTCATTTTCATCGATGCCCCGGACGGTTACGAAGTCGAACTTATCGAACGGCCGGTGGGCGTTAAGATCGTCTGAACCGTTCATCGCGTTCCTCTTTCCCTCCCCGCACCGTTCGTGCTAGGTATCTCTCCCTGTTTCCCTCTCTACTCAAGGAGTTGGACATGAAGAACGGATTCTTCCGCGGGCATGGACTGGGCAATGACTATGTGGTGATGGATCCCAAAGCACTATCGTTCTCCCTCACCCCATCAAGAATCAAAGCCATTTGTGATCGCAATTGGGGACTCGGCAGCGATGGAATCCTTGCCCTAGTCCCGTCAAAGAAGGCGGACTTCGGCCTGCGCATCTTCAATCCTGACGGCAGCGAAGCGGAAAAATCAGGCAACGGCCTACGCATCTTTGCCCGCTATCTTCACGCGACCGCCAAGACAAAGAAGAAGCACTTCACCGTCGAGACCAAGGGCGGGCTGGTCACGATTGCGCTACATGTGGACCGGCATGGAGATGCGAGCGCCGTCACCGTTGAAATGGGCCGGGCCACGTTCCAGCCGGCTTCACTCCCTTGTACCCTCACGACTCGTGAGCTTGTTGAACAGCCGATCGAGGCTGCCGGCCAATCCCTCACCTTCACCGGCGTGAGTGTTGGGAATCCCCACTGTGTCCTCTTCAAACCGGTCGGACAGTCCTGGTCGCGTGAGGATCTCCTGAAATTAGGGCCGGCATTAGAGAACCATTCCCTGTTTCCGAAGCGAACGAATGTTCAACTCGCCGTGCCGACCGGCCCAAAAGAACTCTTCATCCTGATTTGGGAGCGCGGGGCTGGGGAAACACAGGCCTCCGGGTCCTCTTCCTGCGCCGCCGCGAGTGCGGCTGTCCGGCTCGGGCTGGTGAAATGCCCTGTCACGGTGAACATGCCGGGAGGTCAGCTCAATATCAAAGTCGCTGGGGACTTCAGCCTCACCATGAAGGGTCCAGTCGCGGAAGTCGCGAGGGGAAGCCTCAGTCCCTCCTTCGTGCGGAGCCTGCGCTGAGCAAGTTATCAGCCGTCAGCGATCAGCTTTCAGCCTCAGTGCCAGACCAAGTTGCCCCAGGGCCTTTAGAGCCTTAGAATACTGCTAGACAAGCATTCTCCCCTTGCAGACCGCTGAAGGCTGACAGCCGATGGCTACTTCTCCAGAATTTCAATCTAAACTCGACCATCTCCCTGACCAGCCAGGCGTCTATCTGTTCAGGGATGATCAGGGCGATTTGCTCTACATCGGGAAGGCCGCCGTCCTGTCGAACCGCGTGCGGTCGTACTTTCAAAAAGGGACCGACCACTCTCCGAAAACCGCCGTCCTGGTCGGCCACATCGCAGACCTCGAAACGATCGTCACCCGCTCAGAACTCGAAGCGCTTATCCTCGAAAGCAATCTGATCAAGCGGTATCGGCCTCGGTTCAACGTGGTCTTACGGGACGACAAGCAATACCCCTATCTTCGCCTGCCGATCAAAGAAGACTTCCCGCGCCTCTCTATCGTCCGCCGCGTTCAACAAGACGGCGCACTCTACTATGGCCCCTACACGCCGGCAGGCGCCTTGCGGGAGACGTTGAAAGTCATCAAGAAGGCCTTTCCTTTGGCCACCTGCACCATCGAGATCAATGGCAAGGCGGAGCGAGCCTGTATCGAATTCGAGATCAAACGGTGCATGGCGCCCTGCACCGGCAATCAATCGAAAAAGGACTACCGCCACATTGTCGAACAGGTGCGCCAGTTTCTCGAAGGGCGCGACCATGAATTGCTGGACGACTTGCGCACTCAAATGGAAATGGCGGCCGAGCGTGAGGAGTTCGAGGAGGCGGTGCGCTTGCGCGATCGGCTTTTCAACATCGAACGCACACTCGAGAAGCAACGCATCACCCAAACGACGACGATCGACCAGGACGTGCTCGGGCTGGCGCGACAAGGCTCAGCGGTCGATCTCCAGATCCTCTTCGTGCGCGGCGGCCTCCTGATCGGACGCAAAGACTTCTTTTGGCCCCATTCCGCCGACGCCGGCGACGAGGAACTCGTTCGATCCGCTATTGAGCAGTTCTATAACAAAGACGGCCAGCCGCCCAAAGAGCTGCTCGTCCCCACCGACCTCGATGACGCCACGGTGATCGAAGAGTGGCTCTCAGGCAAACGCGGGAACGCCGTCCGCGTCGTGGCGCCCGAGCGGGGCGTCAAACACCAATTGCTCCTCCTGGCGGAAGAGAACGCCGCCGCTGCCGTCGCCAATCACCTGCGAGACGAAGAAATCGGGCGGCAGGCCGTCGAAGAACTCAAGCGGCTTGTACGATTGGACATCGCGCCTCGGCGTATCGAAGGATTCGACATCTCTAATACCATGGGCAACCAGTCTGTCGCGTCCATGGTTGTATGGGAAGATGGTCAGATGAAAAAAGCCGACTACCGTCGGTTCAAGATTCAAACCGTGACTGGCGCGAACGATTTCGCCAGCATGCAGGAAGTCGTCACGCGCCGCTATGGGGACAGCGAGAATCTCGCGCGCCCGGATCTCATCCTCATCGATGGAGGATTAGGCCAGCTCGCTGCAGCCATGGAAGGGCTGAAACAGGTCGGTCATCAGGACCTGGCAATTATTGGATTGGCTAAAGCGCGCGGCGAGAAAGACGAGCGGATTTTCCTGCCCGGTCGAAAAAACCCAATCGTGCTTCGCGCGAACTCACCGGCCACCCATCTCGTGCAACGCATTCGTGACGAAGCCCATCGATTTGCGATCACATTCCATCGCAAACTGCGCGGCAAGGCCCTTATGGCCTCTCCTCTCGATCAGATCATCGGTATCGGCGAAATCAAACGGGCCCGGCTGCTCAAACAGTACGGCAACCTGGCGAACGTTGCTGCCGCAACAGATAGTGAATTGACGGCAGCCGGCCTCGATGCGAAGACTGTTGCGGAGATGCGGAAAGCCCTTTCGAAAACCACCCCGTCTCGTAGTTGAGCACGGTCATCTGCGAGGTCTGTCTGGTTCATCTGGTTTGATTCGTGGATTTCGTTGGTCTGGTTCAACCAAATAAACAAGACAGGCCTGCGGACTTTTTCAGCATCCTGCTAAAACATGAATTTAAAGCTGAAGGTCCCCAAATGGACAAAGGCATGATAGGTCCCGTCAACGGTGGGATTGAGATTGCCGGTAACCGTCCGCGACTCATAGAACCATTCCTGATAGGCCACATCGAATCCAATCGCCTTCGGCCAGAGCGCGGATGCTCCTCCACAAGGCACCAGTCCCAGAAACCGGCCTTGACCCTTACACAAAAATCCGGCTCCAATAGACAGTGTGTTGGAGGATAAAGAAATAATTCCCGGATCGAACGTATAATCAGGAACGGGATTCTCGGTCCTCGTGTATCCCGATCGGACTGCCACATCCCAATGAGGCAACCACTCGGGATTGAGCCATTTGTATTCGGTGCCGATCGCCACGACCGGCACTGTCTTCCATTGTTGCGGTTTCGGGATGACCCCACCGGAGGACAGATGAACATCGATGTCACGCATCGAATTCCACCCGACATATTCCACGTCGAGTTCCAACTTCCACTCCCGCTCACTCGTACGAACCGGCCAGATCGCGATGCCACCGGTATAGATCTGCGGAAGCACGAGGTTGGCGGATGCGTCGGATATCTTCGCTCCGTTGATCAGTAACGACCCGCTCAACGGCACCACAGCCTGAGTGTGATAGACCAGCCCTACGGAAGCGAGCGGTTTGCCATCTCCATTTCTCAGCGGTGTATAGAGCAGGCTGAACGTTGCCCCCACCCCCGTTCCGTTTCCATTGAGTTCGATGGATGCCCCGGCCAGGGGTCCGGCGCCCGCTTGTTTCTGCTCGACATGCCCTTCGCCGAGAAAACTCGCAAAGGTATAGATGTCCGCGCTGACTCCAATGGCCAGCTGATCATTAATCTTGTACGCCACGGTCGGCTTAATATCGATGAGCGGAAGCGCTGCTGAGGTCACGGCGGTATTGAAGGGGGCATCCAGCGGGTAGCGCGTGTTCAAACCGAACGGCGAGGTGAGACCAAGACCGATTGTTACATTGGACAGACGGTCCCATCCGAGAGATCCAAGGTTCGCACTTATATAGGAATGGCTCGGTGGGGGAAATGCGACACTTCCTCCAAAGTCCCCTCGACTGTCTATCCCGGTCGGGCCCTTGAACTTGATGGACCCCCCGAGCAGAGCCGTTCCCGTGACGACTTGGACTCCATTCACTTGACTCAGTCCAGCTGGATTGTAGTGAATGGCCGAAGCATCATCGGCCTGTGCGACAAAGGCATTCCCCTGTCCAGTCGCCGCCGCTCCCTGTGGCTGGAAGCGAAGGGCTTGCGCATATCCAAGCGACGGACAGAGTATGCAGGCAAGCCCAAGAGCCAAGAGGCATCGTTGGTTCACTCCATAGTCCTCACAAATCCTCACAGAACGGTTGCCTTAGCTGACAGACTTGAGATTACGCATTAGTTGGGAGAAAGACGCCTTGAAAACTCTTCAGGATATAGCCGATTGAGAAGGATCTCGCTAGGGCCAAAATCCCATATCGCCAAGGGCCTTGAATTATGGTAGGCTTTGTCCGTTCTAGCCTACCGGAGGGCCTTATGGCACATGTTAAAGATAATCGCCCCTTTCCCAAAGAACTCTTTACTCAATTAACGAAAACCGAGTGCGAAGCCTTTCTCGAGGTCCTGCACTTTACGGTGCAATCGGAAACTGTGGAAGATGTCAAAGATGTGCTTGCACGGTTTCAAACGCTGTTTCCTTTTACCCGGGTGATCGGTGGGCTCGCAAAACTCAGTCGCGCGGGCGCGTTTGAAGGTTTTACCAATGTACTCAACGTCAGTTATCCGGAAGAATGGCTTCGCTTGTATTGGCAGAAAGGGTACTTTGAAGTCGACCCAGTCTTCCAGATGGCCTTACGAGAACCAGGGACGCAACATTGGGAAACCACCTACAAGACCACACACTCGGACAAGCAGCGAGAATTTATGGCAGCGGCGAAGGAGTTCGGTCTAGGGGATGGGATCACAACAGGATCAGCCGATCCCGCATGCGGAGTCGCAACGTTTTGCTCATTTGCCTCTGCCGAACGCATCGATGCAAAACGGTATGTGCCGTTGGTCGAGTACTTTGGATACCACGTCCATCTTGCCCTCTTACGCACCGCCCCGAAGAATTCACAGGCGGTAGCTCCCTGTGTCAGGGAACTCACGCTACGTGAGATGACGATCCTCAACTGGGTAAAAAACGGCAAGACAAACTGGGAAATTGCCAAAATCATAGGCGTGACAGAACGAACCATACGATTCCACGTAGAAAGCATCTTCTCGAAGCTGGACGTCACCTCGCGATCTCATGCGGTTGCGACCGCCATCGAACACGGTCTGCCTAATGTGGTGTAATTAGTGTCGGCTACCGTGAGCTCCCTCGCAAGAGGACTGCAGGCCGCCCCTAGAACGAAGCTCGCCCCGCATCCCATCCATCATGCCTCTGTATCCACTAGCGCCATCTTCTCGCAGTTCGAATACGTAGAAGTCCGACCGTTAATCATTTCGCCCTGCAGCGTTTCAATAGAGGATATCCAGTCCAGTAACTGTGGTTTCTTGATCGCGTTCTCTTCGTCGAATCGAACCATGTCGTACAGCGCTGCCACGGAACTGGCTCCAGCTGGAGGAAGCACAACCGGCTCTCCGATCATTTCACACGGGAATCCTAGTGCTCGAAGCGTTCGAAAGAATCGATGCTCGACCTCAAGATAGTAGTACCGAATGTCGTTCTCTACTGCCCATTGATAGACGCCTTTCAACAGCGCCAGCATCATCCTGTACGACAGTCCTTTATCTCGGATTTCAGGATCAATCGCAAGCCTGGTGATCTCGGCAGTATCTGACGCTTTTCTGATTTGGTAGCCTGCTGGGAGCAAGGCACCGAACTCGTTTTCGAGCATGAATTGCCCGGAAGCGGGAAGGAGTCGAGCCATCCCAACCACTGCTCCATCATCTCTGACCAAGCCAACGGTTACTCCCCACAAATCATATAGATCCATCTCCTGCCTGTCCTCTGTTTCAGGAACCCATTTCAGTGACTCGGCAAACACTTTATGCCGAAGTCGATAAGATTGGGTAAGTTGCTCGCCGTGTAACGTCTTCACGACAAAGCCATTCTCACTGAACTCGATATCTTTCACGCTAGGCATCGACTGTCTCCTTTCCATAGAACGTCAAGTTTGCACCATCTCACTGGACAAGTGGTTTTTCATAATCTACGTATTTCGTCACCTGGCGGTTCAGCCAGGTGACGAAATACGTGGCGGAGCGTACTAATAGTGGTCTCTCGACCTGAGGAGTCCGTGCGGGGGAACGATTCCCAACACGCTTTTCGGCAGAAGAGGGAAAGGGTGTGCCAGATAATGAATGACCGACAGAAGTTCCAGATTATCAACGGGTTTCGGAGTGTTTCCGGTCAACCGACGCAGCAGCCTGCATCGCGCATGAAGGGAATTCCCGCCGATACAGCGGAGGCTATCTCTTGTCTGCTGCGTGGGCAGGTCGAAAACAACCTTACCGCGGCCCTCACGGCATCTGAGCGACGATTAAGCGCCCTGCTGCATGATCGCCGACGCATCGGACGGGAGTTGCACGAGACTGTATTGCAAGCGCTCTATGCGATCGGGTTGAGCCTTGCACAATCCCATGAATTGCGCAGAGGAGCGCCACAGACTGGGCCATACGCGCACGATCAGGCTGCCGACCAGCTCCACACGGTCATCCAGGACATCCGGCGCATGATTCTGAGCGTGGAATCCGACTGCGTGGATCCGTTTAGTCTGGCCTCAGAGTTACAAGCCCTCGCCGAGACCTTTGAGCGGGTGAGTGAGCTGCGGATCCGTGTGGAGATCGACCCGATGGCAGAGGAGATTCTGACCGGCGAAGAAGCGCGGGAACTTATTACGATCTCCAGGGAAGCCTTGAGCAATGGCGTCCGTCACGCTCGCGCCACACGAATCGTGATTGCGCTTCGGCAAATCGGCTCACGAGTACGACTGAGTATTCGCGACAACGGATCAGGCTTCATAGTGGACGGATCGGCAAAGGGCATTGGATTTGTGCAGATGGAAGATCGGGTGCGAAAGATTGGGGGGCGCTTGACCATTCAATCTATGCCGGGTCGAGGCACCTGCATCATCGCTGACATCTATCTGAAACCGATGCTCGTGACGGTATGAAACACCCACGCATCCATCTTGTCACGACCTCATCGTCTCACGCACCCAGTCGAAGCGTGAGCAGGCGTAGCACGACCAAGACAAGGAACACGCTACAGCAGGCCACCCACTCAGAAGAGCCAATCGACCAATGCTATCGTGCATTACTGGAGACCTCCAGCAGTGCGATCCTGCTTCTCTCGCCGGCCTCTATCATTCTGGGTTGGAACAGAGGGGCCGAAACAATCTCGGGCTGGATCGCCGACGAAGCGTTGGGTCGCAGCTTTAGAGAGCGATATCTTCCGATGAAGGCGCGTGAGTCGTTTCTGAGCGCACTCACGCAGGCCGTTGAGGGGAAAGAAGTGAGGGGCTTCAAGAGCCCCATCCGGACACGCACGGGCTCTCAGACGATGCTCTCCTGGAATATCACGCGAGTGCTTGGCGCTCACAGGGACTTATTGGGGCTCATGGCTATCGGTACGGCCGTCGTTCTGGATACTCAGATAGGAGAGGAACTCCGCCTGGCTCATGCTCGATTACGCAGCGAGGCTCGCCGGGCTCAGAGAGTTGTGGAAGAGGAACGGCGCAGAATTGCCCGTGAGCTGCACGACGAGTTCGGACAAGCCTTGACCGGCTTGAAATTCGATCTGGCGCGGTTTGGCATGGCACTCACGCAATCTCCTAATCCAACAAGCGGCGGGGATCTGTTGGGCAAAATCCGGTCCATGTCGGGATCAGTCGATGCGCTCTTGACGTCCGTCCGCGCGACAGCAGCAGCCTTGCGCCCCCCAATGCTGGACGATCTCGGACTGGTCCAGGCGTTGACCGGCCTCGCCACGACGTTCGAATATCGCACGAGCGCGCGGTGCGCAATAGACGTGGCTCCGGAGCTGTCATCTCTCGCGATGCCCCCCGAAGTATCTGCCGCGCTGTTTCGAATCGCGCAGGAATTGCTGACGAATGTGATGCGTCACGCCGCCGCCTCGCAGGTGGATATGCGGCTATACCAGGACGGCGCTATGGTGACATTGGAAGTGAGGGATAACGGAAAGGGGATCACTCGTGAGAGGACGACCACGCCGCATGCGTTTGGGCTTCGAGGAATGCAGGAGCGGGCCTCCCTCCTGGGCGGCCACTTTCATATCGTAGGAACATCCGGTGTCGGAACCACGGCCATTGCTTCCGTGCCTGTTGCGGAGTGCTTTGCCCCATGAATGGGACACAGCTGGTGAAAATTCTTGTCATCGACGATCATGAAGTTGTGCGTCGGGGAGTGAAACAAATCCTTGAGGAGATTTTTTCTCACGTCGAAGTTGGAGAGGCCGATACTAGCCAGAAGGCGATTGCTGCAGTGCAGCAAGAATCTTGGGATTTGGGAATCGTCGATATCAGTCTTCCTGATCAGAGTGGGTTGGAACTGCTCTGCGAGTTACACAGCACAGCCCCCCGACTCCCTCTGATGGTTTTGAGCCTGCACACCGAAGCGCAATACGCCGTTCGTGCCTTCCGCGCGGGGGCGAAAGCCTATCTCACCAAGCAGACCGCACCGGAGGAGCTGGCCAGAGCCGTCAAGCAAGTCCTGACCGGACGCATGTACGTCACCGCCTCTCTCGGAGAGCATATGGCCGGCAGCCTGAACATGAATCCCGCTGGCTCCGGCCACTACACATTGTCTGAGCGAGAAAGTGAAGTCCTTGTCTTGTTAGCTCAGGGCCGTTCGGTCAAGCACATCGCGGAGTCCCTCGCTCTCAGTATCAAGACCGTCAGTACCTATCGAGCCCGTCTTCTGGACAAGCTACAACTTACGACCACCGCCGAATTGATCCGCTATGCCCTCGACCATCGATTGGTTGGATAGTCACAACGATGATTCACGCGCGCATACATAGCCTGTGGGGTACCGGGAACCTGGGCAGCGGTATGAACCATTCGTACCTAATCGGCGGTGCGTGCGGAGTCGGATTTCTCCTACAGTGCGTACGTGTTCAGCTGATTGTTTTTCACTTCGATTGACCTTAAAGACTATGCGTGACCCAAGAGACTATGACCCCTATTGGAATCATCGCATGACCATCGTTCTAGCCGACGCCGATGCCAGCTTTCGCGACAGACTAAAGAAGCGCCTTGAGAAAATTAGCGGCGTGCACGTGGTGGGAGAATCGTCGGATTCGGAAGAAACCACCGCGATGATTCTGAATCGGAAACCGGATATCGCGATCATGAATTCCTCACTCCGAGATGGCCGCGGCATCGAAGTTCTCCGGCACATTAAACGATTGATGGTCCCGCCGATCATCATCGTCGTCACGGACGACCCCTCCCGCGACAATAAGACCGCTTGCTCTCTCGCCGGGGCCGATTTCTTTTTTGAGAAGGCCACGGAAGATTACAAAATGATCGACACCGTTCGCCTTCTGTATGTACCTCACAACCGGATGGAACCATCGGATTTCCCCATTGCTACGCTCGATGAGTGATCAGCGTTCTTCCCCAACCATCATTTCTTCTCCGCGCGTCTCTGTCGTGTCGTTCAAATTGACAGCTTCCCCTCTCGCCGACTAGGATAGCGCGCCGTGAGTCATTCCAATCCTTCAGAACCAGCCGCAGCGAAGCACCCACACGCTCCCATCAACCACGTTGAGCACGTGTTTGAAACCGTGGTGTTCGCCAGCCGGTGGATCCAAGCCCCACTCTACGGCGGCCTCATCGTAGCCGAGCTGCTGTATGCGTACAAATTTCTCATCGAACTATGGGAGATGATCTGGCACATCAATCAGCAGCAGGAGACTGTCTTCATGCTGGGCGTGCTGGGGCTGATCGACGTGACGATGGTCGCAAACTTGCTCACGATGGTAATCATCGGCGGGTATGCCACCTTCGTGAGCAAATTGGATTTAGAGGGGCATCCCGATCGGCCTGACTGGCTGACCCATATCGATCCCGGCACCATCAAGATTAAGCTCGCAGCCTCCCTGATCGGCATCTCCAGCATTCATCTTCTGAAATCGTTCGTCAACATCGCGCACGAAGATTTCGAGCAGGTTAAGTGGAAGATCTTTATCCACATGACCTTCATCGGATCGGCCATCCTGCTGGCCTGGACCGACAAGATCATGCAGAAAGACCGCAAGCACTGACCCAATGTGCCAATGCCCAGGTGTTCAGGCTGAAGTTGGTTTCTGCCTCTAACAGCCGTCAGCCTATCTACCTGACACGAGATAGCGATGATGCGATTGCCACATTCCCTGTTCGCTCTGCTGGCCATCCTGCTTGTGCAAGCGGGCTGTCATTCTTCGGTGTTGCAACTACGCGACCAACCGGATCTGCAGCACGGAAAATTCCGCCAGAAGTTGGCCGACAACAAAGAACTCGCGACGAAGTTTCTGGCTTGTACCGAGCAAGCCCACGACGAACCACTGAGTGAGCGCCGTGAAGCGGGCGCCTCGCCAGAGTCTCTGTCCTTGCAAACCTCAGAGGGACAAGCGACGAGCGTCCGTCCCTTGTCAGCCGTCATCGAAACGATTCGCCGGCGACATCCAGACGAGGGAGTCTCCCTCTCCATTTTCGCCACCGTCCTCGATGACGTGGCCAATGATGCGACCGCGCGCATTGATCTGGATAAACTCACACGGGTCATCGAAACGATCCAACGATGGTATGGGCGCCTCGACCTGGACGAAGATCAACTCGAACGGGATTCTTCTCGCTTCGCTCGGATGCTTTTGGCATACAACAAAGCGTATTTCGGCGATCTCAGTTTCACGGCAAGACCGGACCACAGGGGAGTCGGCATTCGTGGGGTTGTCAAAGTGACTTCGAAGGGGTTCGTCGATCGAAGCGGCAACACGGTGCTGTTTCCGGGAATCTCGGAGGAAATTGAGGTAAGCCCTGCCAATTCGGCTCGCCTCTCAGGCGCCAGGGTTGACTCTCAACGTGTCAGCGCCGATCTGATGCGCATTTTCCTGGAAGCGTTCTTCGACGCGGCCTATCGAGTACCGGCCGTCCATGGCGCGACCGCATTGCGCGTGAGACCGAACTCCCAGGAACCGCCCTACCCTGAGTTCGATGCTGATCATCCCACAATTCCCCTGGAGGCCCTGGCCCGAGTAACCCGTGAGGCTTTGCGAACCGAAGCCGCCGTGACATCGCTCGTTGGGAAAGCGGTTCGCGGCGGAAGCGTCTTCGGCACCCAGAATGAAACGCTTGCCGCCACGCTTGAAACAGCCGCAGGGGTGATGGCGAAGAAACTCGTTGAACACGAAGGGTTCTGCTACTACCAGGTGAGTGAGGGTAGGCCGAACAACGCTGCACGTAACCAGAATGAGACGGGGCCTGTACTAGTTAAGACCGGATCCGTCACGACTCCATAAGGCTACTCCGCGACATCTTCAGGACGCCAGCCATCTCATTGCCATGATTGGGTCAGGACTCCCTTCTCGTCCCGCCAATGCGGTGTCCAGGCTAGGGCCACGATTTTCACGGTGATGTTAGCTTTGGTGGGCTTCAGAGAGATGGTTTCGAATTTCTCGTGAAAGGGATCGGTCGCGGCAGCCAGCGCATCAGTTTCTGTTTTGAACTGCGCTTCGAGGTCGGCCAATTGTTGCTGTAGCGCCGAGACGTTCTCCTCGGCTTGCCCGACGTCGCCGGATTCCTTCATCGCACGTCCGGCTCCGCGAATCGCCGTTGTCGCCCGGCCGATGTTCGCCGCGCTGATTGTTTTCCGCCCGAGGAATGCGCCCAGGATCGAGGCGCCCACCGAAATGGCCGCCTGCATTTGACTGGAGCGAGACTCCGCTTGCTGCCGTTCGACCATTTGTCCAGCTCGCCTGATCCGGTCTTGCAAGGCGGCAATCTTCGGTGCGTACTTTCGACGCAGGCTGTCCGATTGTTTGTCCCGTGTTTCCCGACCGGATTGTTGCAGCCGCACACGGAAGTCCCTCTCTGATTCGCCAGGCTTCGAGAGTTCTTTCGCGCTAGGACTTTTCAATAGATCGACTTTCTGAGTGCGGAATAGCCATCCAACAAAGTCCTTATTCCACGCGTCATAACTTTTGGCTTTGCTCGCAGGACTGGGAACCTCTCCGAACTGTGCGTTATCAGAGGGCGATGGTTCCAGATCAGCGACGGCCATACCTGCTTCGATTGTATGATCCCAGTCCACCGCCACCGCACCATCCGAAATCGGCGCAAGCACGGTCACATCCTGCGTCACATCCACACCGGCCTTGCTGTCTGATACCCGCACGTGCGATGCCCCCAACAACATCGGCTGATAAACCAATGTGCTGCCGCTCGGCTGCACGCCACGAATCGGAATGAATTGTTGCGGCACATCGGGGGGGAGGATCGGACGAGCTTTAAGAACTGAGTGCTGAGTGCTGAGTGCTGAGCCCTCCGACGCTTCACGCTTCACGTTTAACGTTTCACGTTTCACAGGGTCCATGAGGGTCTTGATCTGTGTCCGCGTGAGTGGTCCTCGGAGGTAGGACAGTGTCCATCTCGTCTGAAAAACCTCCGGCGCATCTTCGTGGACATTGTTCATGAGAAAGACTCGATTGCCCAGGCCGGCCAGAAGCTGTTCCATCCCCTGTGTATCGAACTTCTTTCCGCTACTTGCGGCGGCGCCTTCCAGTCCTTCCAACACGCGAGCCTTGTCTCGTTCGGTTTGCAGTCGTCCGATGAACCAGGTGCCGGTATTCGCCAAGCCTTTGTAGTCAAGATCGACGGGGTTTTGTGTTGCCAGCACTACGCCCAGACCGAATGCGCGAGCCTGCTTCAACAATGTCAGCAACGGTTGCTTTGACGGTGGATTGGCGATCGGGGGAAAATAGCCGAAGATTTCGTCCATGTAGAGAATAGCGCGGAGGCTGGTTGTACCGGACTGTGCCCGCACCCAGCCGAGTGTCTGGCTCAACAGCAACGTGACAAAGAACATCCGCTCGGCGTCGTTGAGGTGCGCGATCGAGAAAATTGCGAGCCGCGGCTTGCCTCCTGGCGAATGGAGCATCTGGCCGACATCCAGCGCGTCGCCTTCCATCCAGGCTGAAAATCCCGGCGCAGCCAATAAGTTATTGAGCGGCATGGCGAGGGCAAAGCGTTCCTTCGAGGGATAGAACGAGTCCAGATTCAACACACCAATCTTGGCAACCGGCGGCGTCTGGATCTGCTGGATCAATGTGGCCAGATCCAGATCCTGGCCCGCCTTCCATGTATGGTCGAGAATCGTCGACAACAGAATGTGCTCACGGCTCTTGATAGGATCGGCCTCAATGCCGACGAGACCCAACAGACTCGTCACTGTCGTGCCGATCCGCTCGCGCAGCATCTCGGTATCGGCCAGAATTTCCTGCGACGGCGCGGCAAAGGATTTGAGGATGGAAACGGCAATGCCTGCGTTGCTGCCAGGCGTATAGACCACCACATCCGCAGCATCGCGTAGCTTCTGAATCCGCTCACCGCTCTGGCCCCAATCCCCCAAGCCTTTCTTCCACATCTCGGCTTGCTGGGTCGCATAGTCCGTCGGCGAGAGACCCTTCTTGCGGGCATCGTCCTCATTGATCCAGGGTGCAAAGTCTTCCCCTCGCAGCTGCGGAAAGTTCAGCATCAGATTGGCAAGATCCCCCTTGGGATCGATGATCAGCGCAGGAATCCCATCGATCGCCGCCTCTTCGAGTAGACCGATACACAAGCCGGTCTTCCCGCTTCCGGTCATCCCGACGCAGACTGCATGGGTGACGAGGTCCTTGGAATCGTAGAGCAGCCAGCCGGGCTTTGCTTGTTTCGCCGCAAGATCATACGGCCGACCCAAATAGAAGACGCCGAGCTTTTCAAAATCTTCTGCTGAACGCCCATCAGCGGGTGCCATGGCTGTAATCGCCGCTTCCTTTGCCCTAGTCGACTCTTGTTTCTTCGTAGCCATGGATTGGCACTCCATAAATATGAGAGACACAGCTCACGCTAGAGTAATCACTTCCTGGATCGTTTTCAATGTAGTTTGCCCTTGTACTTGAGATGCTATACCAGGCGGACGTTATGCAGATGTTGGACACGGTCAACAAAAGGATTACGTGCTGGGCTCCTTTCAAATAGTTGCCTCACCACTTTGTCCGCACGCCTGGTTAGGTTTGTTCGTTCCTAGCATCGGAATAGTCCTTCCCGGAAGCAGCTTCAAAGTGGTCACGGTATTTTCGAACGCTTTCGAACAGTTCTTCTGAGCCAAAGCACTTTGCCGCAAACCCGAAAGCAAGGATTCCACGATAGAAGAAATTCCAAAGATCTCTTTCGTGTTCTGCAAACCTCGGTGTACCCAGTAACCCTTGAACGTGGAATTTCGCCGGATTTCCCCCAAACATCTCCATAATATGGGGCGAGGCTCCATGGACAAACCCAGAGTACGCCTTACTGAGCGTTCTTGAAAGCTGAATGCTGCGGCTAGGTTCCGATGCAGCAGCTTCGGACTGTGCAATGTAAGCTTGAACCTTTTTTCGGGGAATCATTGGGCGATCTTGCGTAGAACTTACAGGGTCGTCTGGTTTGTCAAATTCCTCTTGATAAAAAGCTTCAAGGTATCGAATGTGCAATTCAGTTAGGTCGTTGTTGATAACGGCTAGGCTCAAGAAAGTTACGTCTTCCCTGAACTCGTCGAGCATTCGCTGAAGAGCCCCGAGCTCTTGCACATAGCCATGGGTTATCAGAACATGGGCCGCGTGCAATCCGCTTACAAGGCGTGCGAGCTTCTGAATTATGGCTTGATGAACTGTCTTCTCTGTGTAACGGAACGCTAGCTGTCCTCCGAGAGAAACAAGTTCCGGTGCCGGAACGAGCTTTTCAAAAGCACACAGCCAAGCTTCCATGTTCTGTAACGCTCTCGCATAAAGCTGATCCATCTGCATAAGTACTCAAATGATTGAGTAAGCAGGAACAAAGATAACCATCCGTCTTTTATTTCTCCAAAACTGGCTGAGGGCCATGAGCGCCGTCAGCTGTTCTCGCCCTTTCCTTTTGGCAGGCGTGGATATGGAGAGAGTCGCATGGCAGGCGCGGGGAGATAACAGCCAAGAGAGTGCCGCTGTGCGACAGCATGCGACCATCGGTCGCGTTTTAGAGGAGCACGCGGCCAATAGGAGCCAGAGGCAGTCTCTATCCAACGCATGATGGCGACTCCCGAAATATCCGTCCTTCGTCATCCCCACTCTGTACTTCCCTAAATCTTCAATTCACCCTCGCTTCTTTCGGCGATTATCCCCCTCTTGACAGGTGGCTTCTAACATGGCACACTGGCCCCAACATCACGGGAGACCAGGCCATGCGGAAAAACCAAAAGAACACGTTGCAGATTCATCAGATGTCGATAGGCGATTTTGAGCGCCTGTTT
>CBDDRH010000204.1:0-7007 GCA_965233025.1 uncultured bacterium | reverse complement strand
TCTTCATTGGGCCTGTGCCGGTTCATCAAAAAGCTTGTTGAATTCATCCTCCGACATGCCAAACATCTCCTCTGCCTTAGCGCGGATTCGTCTTCCACGTTGCTCAATCATAGTCTCGAAGCTTCCGGGATCGAGTTCTATCCACTTCATTAGGCGTTCTTCCAGGTCCTTGTCGGAATATGCCGGAACATTCTTGCCGGGATTCCGGAACCAGTCATGTGGGTCCTTATCCAGCTTGTTGAGATTGTCACTCCCCCGGAGGAAGTGGAAGTTCGCATAGTGGTTCACCATTTCGTACGGGTAGCCAGCCTTCTCAAGCTTGGATTTGGGGAAGATGTGATCGCGTTGGAGTTCCTCCGGGTTCTTGTCAAGCGTGATACCGCTGTGCGCGATATTCAGCGCAAGATCAAGATGACGGCGTAGAACATCATCTAGTGATTTGATTCCGTATTCTCGCCTGACGAGGGCGATAAGCTCATTGAGCGGGAGTGTTTGTGCACCTGATACCTTGTTCTTTGCAAAAGCACCCATGCGAGCTTCTGCACCGCTGAATACTCCACTCATGATGGTCAAGTAGATACCTATGACCATCTTCCGCCGATCGTCATTGCTAACTCCGTCCCGCTTTGCCAGATACAAGACAAAGGGCAGTAGCGCGTTGTGCCCGCCTCTGAAGAATCTCTCCGAGTAAATGCGGCAGTCGTCTACCAGAATACAGCCAAGAAGTTCCCACGCCTTCTTGATAGCAGGGATATGCGTCGGAAGACGTGAAGCAAGTTGTTCAACTTGCTTCCGATCACTGACGAGTTTGTCAAAACGGGTCTCAGCGCTGTCTGCAAGCAATAAGCTCTTGAGAACGTCGTCTCGTGTAAACGCAAATGGGCGACTTTCGTTTATGTCGCGCACCAGCTTCTGGAGTTCTGGTTGGATGTCATTCCATTTCAGATCGAGAAGACTCAGCAGTAGATCGGACTTCTGAAGGACTAGTCCACCAGAATTAACGCGCACGAATATCTCAAGAATTTCTTCGATTGGCGTGACATGCGATGGATCTTCATCCACTGTGATGACCTGTAGCGACTTTGAGTTACCAAGAATCGTCGCACACCTGATGAAGATATCGGTTATCCGCTCCGTTTCTTCTTCGGTCAGCTTCAGCTCCAGTGCTTTCTTGTGCGCCGCAGATGCGGCGTGAACCGGATTGATCTTAATCAGGTCCTGGATGGGTGTATAATGGCGTCGTGGTCCACCGTTGATGGCCGTCAAACTGTTGGCTTCTGCCGCTGAAAGGAACTGGCAATCGTAGTATTCATTGCCGGGGTCCTTACCTTCTGGACTTCCGCTAAGCACATCGATAAAAAGTCGCTTGTGGTTGTAGGTTCCCTTGAATGCCGCAAAGACACTTGTCAGTCTTTGTTGGCCATCAAGTACCAGATACTTGTTACTCGTGTCCGTTGATGTTTCAAAGGTGAACACCTCTGGCGTTTCTGTATCCACATCTCGCGGAAGCCGGCGAAAACGCTGTATGGTTGATGTCTTCCACAGCATCAATGCGCCGATGGGGAATCCGCGTAACAAACTGTCCACGAGCCGGTAAATTCGGTCTTCCTTCCAGACAAAAGGCCGTTGCATGGCTGGAAGTACAATTTCGTCTCGATCGACCTGCGATAGCAATCCGAATAGGGTTGGATCAAGCATTTGTCTTTATTCCCTTGTCTTGTGAATCGAACGCTGTTTAGGCCAATCTGTGTAAGAACCGGATCTGTCGATTTCTGTCCGTCTAACACGCCATCGAATTTTCCGAGCATAGCGCCATGTTCATTGCTGTTTCAATGAGATATGACCGCCGAATCATTTATCACAGGTTCTTATGCGGATCGGCATAATATTAGAGTTCAGCGGCGTTCCTGCCCCCAGAATGATTACTAATTATATGGTCATCAAGTCCACGGTAACGTTAGCTGTACCGCATTGTTATGCCCCCGGTAGTTCTGGTGGTCTGCCGTCATGAAAACCGTGATTCAAGTTGACTCAAATATCCTTGGCGGGACCCCGGTGTTCCAAGGAACTCGTGTGCCCATTCAGAACCTGTTCGACTACATTGAAGGGGACGAAACAATTGACGAGTTCTTGACCGACTTCCCCACCGTGACCAAGGAACAAGTGATTCAACTTCTCGAACAACTCAAAGACCAGGCCCTCAACGGAACCAAGGCCGCTTGAAAATCATGAGTCATGCCGGCCTGTGATTTATCAGACCGGCTCATGATCGCTTCCATGAACGCTGACGAGTTGGATACCAGCCTGCGCGCGTGGCGCAAGAAGCACAATACACCGGCGAAGGTCGCGGCAGCGCACCGGAAGGTTCTTTTGGAGCGGGTAAGCCAGTCCATGGCATTCGAGAACCAACCGATCAGTACGGCTCCAAAGACTGGAACCGATTAACTTGAATCTAGGAAAAGTTTCCGATTTGTGTGAGCTAATCACGCTGTAGTGCGAAAAAATGCCCGTGGCTTATCTGGGCCATGGCCTGGCCGTGCCATCCCAGTTTTCACCGACTGCCCTTCACTGCGCGCATTGAGCGACCTCCGCTGTATCGTGGGGGCTCTGCGAGCAAGAAGGACTGTTGCCTGCCCCCTCGCCTCCTTCCTATCCCCTATTTCGTTCCAAAGGGTGGTTTGGTCGATCCTCGATTGCGCGCAATAGTCTCACCCACCCAACCCCGAGCGCGCCGAGACGCGCTCTTGTCCCAGGCGAGCACCGTTTCACCGTGCGCGTACTGCGAGCAAGAAGGGCGTCTGATCGCTCCCTTCCCTCCCCGTAGCATGAAGCTCCGTAACATTGACCGACCCCATTGGTTCGGCTATGCTACGTGTATTCAACGGTAGGCCATTCAATGCCTAAAGTATTGCACCCTCATATCACCAGCGATCCGGCGGTCTGCGGAGGCAGCCCACGGATTGCGGACACACGATTCTCTGTCCGCTTCATTGTCGAGTATGTGCTCCGACAAGGCGTCACGCCCGAAGAGTTGCAAGCAGCCTTTCCCCATCTCAATCTCGCAGCCATCTACGACGCGCTGGCCTATTATTACGATAACCGCGAAGAGATTGATGCCGAGATCAAGGCCGACGAGGGTTTGGATCTACCGAAGTCTCAATAGCCATCCCTCAGCGCATGCTCCTCACGCATGAAACTCTATTTAGACGAACACGTTCAACCGCTGCTTGCACACATTCTGATATCGCGTGGCATCGATTGCCTGACCACTCAGGCAGCCGGAAACCTCGGTCATTCCGATGACGACCAGTTAGCCTTTGCAACGAACCAAGAGCGCGTCATTGTCACGTTTGATCGAAAAGATTTCCTTTCGCTCGCCCAACAGTGGGCTGCCGAGAATCACACTCATGCTGGCATCATTCTCTCCAAACCATGTGCCCTTTCCGAACTTCTCCGCCAGCTCTTGCATCTCATCGCACGGCATCACACAGACAATCTCGCAGGCCAAGTCCTTTGGCTCCAGAACTACAAAGATCCTCACTTGCCATAACAGGCACTGCGCTCTACTTTCTCACCCGCCCACCCACTGGCACGCCGAGACGTGCCATGAGCCGTACGAGGGCCTTCTGAGGCCGCGCGTTGCGCGAGCACAGGACATCATCAGGCTCCACCCCACTCTCTTCCTCTGTTCCGCACTTCTCCCTACTCCCCCTCAAGGGTAGGCTGGTCGATCCTCGATTGCGCGCCTCGAACGATATAAATGTTCCCTTCAAGCTTGCTCGTTATCTCTCAGGGATGGGAGCTGATTGATCTTCCACTGCGCGCGTTCAACGAGGGCCTTCTCAGGCCGCGCGTTGCGCGAGCAAAGAAGATCATCAGCTCCCCTCCCCCCTCCCCTTGCAGTTCCGCCGTCCAACCCGTACACTGATGCCGTCGCGATCCAGCCTGGCCTGAACAGTCCTGCCCGATCGTCAATCAACTGATCAATAATTTCGTCATGCGTTCGGTAGAGCTATGCCACCTACAATGCTTCTGAGCTGCGAGTCCATCAGCAAAAGCTACGGAGTAAAACCGTTGTTTGCCGATCTGTCGATCGGCTTGGCCGAGGGCGACCATGTCGGATTGGTCGGACCTAACGGCTCCGGCAAATCGACCTTGCTGAAGATCATGGCAGGGCTCGAAGAACCGGATGAGGGCACCAGGTCGATGCGCAGACAACTCCGCATCGGCTATGTGCCGCAAGACCCGTCATTTGACGGAACGCATACGATCGAGGAATCTCTCTCTCAGATTCTCATCGACCAAGGTCTGGACCCCCATGACCATAGCAATCGCATCGCCACAGCACTCAGCCTGGGAGAGTTTCCCACAACCGACCAAACCACAGCCACGCTTTCCGGAGGATGGAAAAAACGTCTGGCCATCGTCCGGTCGCTGATGTTGGAGCCGGACGTTCTGCTGATGGACGAGCCGACCAACCATTTGGATATCGAAGGTATCTTGTGGCTGGAGCGATTGTTACGAGCCGAAGCCCGCGCCTTTCTCATGGTGAGCCACGATCGGCGTTTTCTCGAAGCGGTGACGTCGCGGATGATCGAGATTAATCGTAGTTATCCCACCGGAGTATTCGAAGCCAAAGGGCACTACAGCGATTTTCTGGAACAGCGTGATGCCGCGCTCCACGCGCAAGCCAACTATGAAGCGTCATTGGCCAATCGTGTCCGTCGTGAAGTGGAGTGGCTCCGGCGCGGCCCCAAAGCCCGCACGACGAAAGCCAAATCGCGGATCGACTCGGCCGGCCGCATGATCGAGGAGCTGAACAGCGCCGACGCTCGGAAAGACCAAGGCACGGCGGGCATCAACTTTACTGCATCGGGACGCAGGTCGAAACAGCTGGTCGAGGCGACGCAACTCTGCAAAGCGCTCGGCGGGCGACCGATCGTAAAAGATCTCGATCTCTTGCTGGGGCCGGGACAGCGGCTTGGGCTGCTGGGACCGAATGGAAGCGGGAAGAGCACGCTTCTCAAGCTGATAGCCGGGACACTCACGCCCGACTCAGGCACGATTACCCGAGCGGACAAACTACGCGTGGTCACATTCGAGCAACACCGCGAATCACTGAACCAATCCTCCTCGCTCCGGCGGGCCCTCGCCCCGCACGGCGATGCGGTCGTTTACCAAGACCGCTCGGTGCATCTCGTCTCCTGGGCGAAGCGATTTCTCTTCCGTCCGGAGCAGTTGGATCTCCCGGTCTCCCGCCTCTCCGGAGGCGAACAGGCGCGTCTTCTCATCGCACGGCTCATGCTGCAACCCGCCGACCTCCTGATCCTGGACGAACCGACGAATGACTTAGACATTCCGACGCTCGATGTGCTGGAGGACAGTCTGGTGGAATTTCCCGGCACGTTGATGCTGGTCACACACGACCGATGGCTCTTAGATCGCGTCTCCACCATCCTGCTTGCGATGGACGGCACAGGCCAGACCGAATGGTTCGCCGACTATGCGCAGTGGGAGTCCGCGCAGGAACGAAAGGCGGCGGAACAGACTCGTACCTCATCACGCCCCTCCAAGGCATCCCGATCAGAATCGGAATCGACTCCGAAGGCAAAGCGAACAGGCCTGTCCTATCGTGAGCAAAAGGAGTGGGCAAAGATGGAGCAGAGAATCCTCCAGGCCGAGGAGACCATCGCCGCCTGTCAAGCCGCAGTGGAAGATCCCGCCATCGCCTCCAATGCGGCAGCGCTGCAAGAACGATCCGAAGCGCTGGACGCAGCCCGCACAGCCGCGGAGCGGCTCTATAACCGCTGGAACGAACTAGAGGGAAAGCAGACACAGTCCGCCGGGCAAGCCTAACACTGACTGGTTCATCTGGTTAGTTCCGTCAACTACAAAACCAGAGAAACCAGAGAAACTAAACAAACCAGAACAACCAGATCGTCGTCTTGCAGGCCACGGCAAAATCTGTACAATACACCGATGCGTCCATTGGTCTTGCTCTCCTCACTGGTGATGCTCACCTTCGCCTTGCTGACATCTGGTTGTGAGTCCACCGACCGAGCCCTCACGGCAGCCGGACGGGTCGCCAGGGATCAGACCGGAAAGGCCATCATCGATCTCGCTGCAGGCAAAGATCCGGCACAGATCGCGAAGAGGCGGCTGAACCAATACGCGCGCGACCCCGAAGCGGTTCTCAGAGATCTGCGCGAGGCCAAGAAAGACTTTGAGACCATTCTGGCCGCCCTCGGGGTGAATGTCGGAAAGACCTGGGGAAAGAAGGAAGTCCAACTGCCTGAACGGAAAAAATATGTGAAGTACACGCAAAACTACAAGAGCCGGGCAATCGTCAACTTTGATTCAGGCGAGATTCTGGTCGAGACGCTGGACGTTCAAGATCCCCAAGGCAGTCTCAAGAATGCTGTGATCACGACGATCCTGACCCCGGAAGATCCGAGAGCGGTCGATTTGTTTTCCGACAAAGAGATCGTGCTTACCGGCGACAAGGACCCCTATCTGTTCGGCCTCGTCCTCGATCAGCAGAGTAAACCGATGCGCACGCCGGAAGAAGCCGAGCCGTTCGCCGCCTATCTCCTCGAAAAGAAATCCGGCACGCGAGTGATCGATCAGGACGGAACGAAGAAGACGGCCTTCTATGTCACGATGGCGATGGTGTCCAACCTTGCGGTGAAGCAAGCCGACAAATACCGGCCGTTAGTGCGCCAGTTCGCGCAACAATATGACATCAGTCCCAGTCTGGTCTTTGCCATCATCCGCACGGAGAGCAACTTCAATCCCTATGCCATCAGCTCGGCCCCAGCCTATGGGCTCATGCAGCTCGTGCCGACCAGCGGCGGCCGCGAAGCTTACCGAAAGGCGAAAGGACAGGACGTCGCTCCCTCACGCGACTATCTGTTTGACCCTGAGAATAATGTAGAACTGGGCACGGCCTATCTCAATGTCCTGATGTTCAACCAGCTGGAAGCTGTAGACCATCATGTCTCTCGCGA
>CBDDRH010000203.1:0-31245 GCA_965233025.1 uncultured bacterium | reverse complement strand
CGCCGCAGGGAACGCTCCAAAAGTGGCGCTCGTGGCCTGCATGCGCAAACTGCTCACGATTCTCAATGCCATGCTCAAACATCAAACACCGTGGTCTCTCATCGTTACGCGTAGTTGACACTCAAGACGGTTGCTTGGTTGGTCGGATGTACGCCCGCTCATGAGGTTACACGGAGATACCGTTTTGATTCCTGAAAATCAAGCGGCATGGCTTTTAAATGGTTGCATTATTAATTAGTTAGATGGCTAAGTGATAGTGAAAGTTTAAGTGAGAAAAATGCAGGATTCGAGGCTGACCTCTCCCTCATCGAATCTACTTGGTCTGATTGGCTGATGAGGCAGAGGGCGAAGCTAAGATCGGCTACCTGACAACAGGACGGCTTGCAGACTCGATGGCGGCGAGGATCTTGGCACGGGATTCGGCGTCAAATTCGTGTCCGTAGAAGCGGAGGAAGAGGCCTTTGCGGACAGCTTCAGGGGTGGCCTGTGGGTCTTGTTCCCGTATGGACGCTTCGACAAAAGCACGCGCCGCCTCGCGCATCGCACACCCCATCTTGAGCCGTTCTTCTCCGGACCGGTGCATGAGCATGTCTACGTAGCGGGCATCGACTTCGGGCGTTGTATCCTTCATTGACGTACCTCTTGATAGAGTGTGGTCAGCCCCAATCGATCTGCCCAGCGATTCAGATACGCTGTATCGAGTCCCTGCACGGATCGGAGCAGATTCCGTACATCGTCTAATTGCATCTGGGACCGGCTCTCCTTTGCCCAATCCAGCTTGGAAAGGATGAGATCTTCGGGCGACACGATGAAGAGCTGCTGGTCTGCAACGGAGACCGCCCGGCGACGCGCAAACTCTTCTCGACGGTATTCCGTATCTTTTCTCACAACACAGTCTACCTTGACCACCAGGGCGTTGTGAATCATGTTGAACATGGCATGGTCCTGCACGGCTCGTTGGACCATGTCGTGATCGATATAGTACGCCTGTTGAAACAGGCGGGTGACTCGATCCACATCCCGCTCGGACAGTTCGACGACGAGGTCGATATCGCGGGTCATCCGAGGAACGGCGTAGAAGTTCGCCGCCATTGAGCCGGTCACCATATAGGGAATGCCGGCCCCTTCCAATTGTGCGGTCACAGATTTCAGAACGTCTAGCTCGTCGCTCACTGGCAGCCTACACTCCCCTTCTCGCCGTCGTTGGCGCCGCAGAATACCCCTTTCCCCTAGATAAATCACCTCTTTCCATAGAGATGCCTTTACGTTTCGCAAACATGACCGGAGGAGCAAGGTATCTGCCGAGGCTGAGCCGGGAAGGAAAGTCCTATATAAATGCTCCGTCCAAGCTCGCTCGTATTTCTCTTCAAAGGGTGGCCTGGTTGATCCTCAACTGCGCGTGTCGAACGAGCACATTCTAATGTGATCCTTCCAAGCTTGCTCGTTCTTTCCTCAAAGGGATAGGGGCTGATTGATCTTCTATTGCGCGCGTCCAACGAGGGCATTCTGAGGCCGCGCGTTGCGCGAGCACAGAAGATCATCAGGCTCTATCCCTTCCCTATATTTTTGGAATGCGCAATGTCTTGCTGACCATCAAGGTTCCGGATAGGACAAATAGTAAGGACAAGGGGTGCAGGTCAAAAGGCCCGAGGGTGCCGGTGCCCCACCAGAGGGATTCGCCCAGCCGGTCCTGCCACCCAGCAAAGGCCAGCACGCCGGTTAATACCATGGTCGTGGGAATGGGGGTGCCTTCGAAGTAGGCCACCTTGTCCTGGCCCTCGGAGAGACTCTCGGCAGTTACGTTGTACCGGGCCAGCCTGCTGACCCCGCAACAGACGAAATACATCAGCGCGATCCAGTCCCACCCTCCCCTCATACCGGCGGCGAATCCGAGTGCCGCCGGAGCGACCCCGAACGAGATGATGTCCGCCAGCGAATCTAACTCGCGCCCAAGCGCCGAATGTTTGCGCCGCCATCGGGCGACGCGGCCATCGAGCCAGTCGAAGACCAGCGCCGCCGGCGTGAAGGCCGTGGCGGCGAAGAAATGGGCCGGCGACTGGCTACTCATGTACAGCATGCTGAACAACACAGCCCCGAGACCGCTCGCGGCGTTGGCCAGTGTCAGAAAGTCGGCCAAGTGAAACTCGCGGATCATTGAGAAATGCTTGGGAGGGGTAGCGGCCACGGCGTGAAAATCTACGCGTGATGCCGAGGAATGTCTACAGGGCGAGAAGCGCGCGACTGGCGGGACAGGCGAGACGGATTTGTTTGGTTGGTCTCATTCTTTGAACCAGATAGACCAGATGAACCAGAGAGACGAGTGGGCCCGTTGCGTAGACCCTGTGAAAGGAGTATTTTTTACGACCTTGCAATCAGAAAGGAGGATGCCATGCAACCGTTTCGACTCCTCTCCGTGACCTTGGGGCTGCTTCTCTCGTGCACTTCTCTCGCGTCGGCGGAAATTCTTGCACTCCTCAACTATGAGAGTAAGCCCAACCAGCCAGTGAGACGAGAAGGGATCGCGATCATGGACATCGATCCCGAGTCTACGGGCTTCGGGAAAATCCTGATGGAGATTCCGCTTCCGTCCGACCTCGTCGCTCACCACATCTTCTTCAACCGCGACCGGACGAAGGCCTACATCACGGCCTTAGGGAAAAGCCTCTTACACGTCATCGACCTCACACGCTTCCCCTATCGGCTGCGGGCTATTCCTGTACCGGACTGCCAGGTTTCTGAAGACCTGGTTGTCTCGGAAGATAACCGGATCTGGTACCTCACCTGTATGGGCTCGAGTGCGGTGATTATGGGCGATGCCGTGAACGATGCCCCGATCAAAACCATCCGCGCGGCTGCACCGGAAGCGGCCTTTATCCTGTATCCGCACGGCATTGCGATTCACAATGGCATCGATCGGGTCCTCGTCACCAGCACCATCAAGCCGGATATGTCGGAGGCGGGTGAAACGGTCACGGTGTTGGAGGCCAGTACCGGGAAGGTGCTGTCGACGCACAAAGTCTCATCGAAACCGTCTCCCGCCAAATCGGCCCCTGTCGAAGTCATGTTTGCACCGAATACGAATCCTCCGGTGGTGCACATTACCAATATGTTGGAAGCGACGCTGTGGGCCGGGATCTGGGATCCGAAGACCCAGTCGTTTTCCTTCAATCAGGTCGATGACTTCGGCGCAAGGGAACAAGGGATGCCGTTGGAAATGCTCTATAACGCAAAGGGGGACCGCTTGTACGTCACCACGGCCAAGCCGGGGTTTGTCAATCTGTACGACAATACCGACCCACGACAGCCGAGGTTTCTCCAAGCCATTCCCGCCGCTCCGGGCGCCCATCATACGGTCCTGTCGCCCGATGAACGGTATCTGTTCGTCCAAAATAGCCTGCTCAATTTGGAAGGCATGAGCGATGGATCCATCACGGTGATCGACCTGACGAGGGGTAAAGGACTGGGAAGTATCGACACGCTGAAAGCGCAAGGATTCAACCCTAACTGCATCATGCTGCTTCCGAATCATTTTCAGCAGGCGGGCTTGCGCACAAGCCAAGTTGTCCAGTGAGCCGGCGGCAAGAAATGCGCGAGAAGGGCGAGACGAGGGGGGACTGGTCTGGGGCCGTGCGAGCCTCGCGAGAATAGCGGGAAGCCCGCACTCGGGGCTTTGGTTTGTGTGATTCGCTGGATCGGAACCAGCCAGGAGGACCAGACAGACCGCTCCCCTCAGATCGTGAATCCGATACGGCGGGATTTCAAAGCAGACGGTTCCATGAGTTGGCGAATGGCATCGAAAGGACAGTGAATCTGTCCGTCATGCCCACCCACTTTCCGTTCGAGTTTTGCCAACTTGATCACCAATGCCCCGTGACCCACCGCCAGTTCCCGGAGCTTTACGAACGCTCGCATTATCATGATATTCACATGAATGGCCCGCTTGCTACGCAACACGCTGGAGAGCATGGCGACACCTTGTTCCGTGAATACGTAGGGTGCGGTTCGACGACCTCCTCTCCCCCAAGGTTTTGATATTCCAATTTGGAATGTCAAAGCCGCTGTTTCTTGCGTCGATAACCGAAACATAAAGTCATCGGGAAACCGATCGCTATTCCTCTTCACGGCCTTATTAAGATTGAACGTCGTGACTCCATACAATTTTGCAAGGTTCGCATCCAGCATAACTCGATGACCACGGGTGACGAGGATTGTCTGTTCAATTCTTTCGCGAGATACCAGTGCGCTCATGCTCCCTCCCGTGATGTACACCCGCCCATGGAGTTGTACGGAGATACCGTTTTCATTGCGGAAAATCAATCGATGCAAATAAGAAATGATTGTATTATTATATTGTTGTATAGATAACTAAAAGTAACCGTTGACTTGATACAGGGGCAGGATGCGAGGCTTGTCTATTTGATCTGTCTGGTGGATCGGCAAAACTCTCGGGGAGTGGCGAGGCTAGACTTTACTGCGCGAAATGAGCGACCACGTTTCTATAATGATCCCTCCAAGCTCGCTCGTTCTTTCTTCAGGGATGGGGGCTGATTGATCTTCTACTGCGCGCGTCCAATGAGAGCTCTTTCCGGTCCATATTTTAAATTTTTTCTAAGGGGAGCAGCCAGGCTGTCCTTCACTGCGCGCATTGAGGGAGCACATTCTGATCGTGCGGCCTCAGCGAGCAAGAAGGATGGCCTGGCTGTTCCCCTCCACCCTTCTGAGGCCGCGCGTTACGCGAACACAGAAGATCATCAGGCTCCACCCCATCTCCTGCTACGGAAGGATCGATTGCAGGAACGACATCACCCACTCCTGGAACCAAGATAGCCAGTCCTGCTCGACTGGTTCAGGAATCGGCTTGTTCACCGGGGGCGCCGGTGGGTTTACCACGGGCGAATTTGCTGGTGCTGCCTGGGCCGTCACCGTCGGATTAGGAGCGGGCGCTACTTGAGCGACCACTTGTGCCGGCGGGGCTGTCTCAACTGGATTGTCAGTGCGGTTGATCAGCGGATGGGAGACCGGTGCTCCGGATTCACCGTCCTCACCTAATTTCGTCTTATACTTCTCAACGATTGCTTGAAGCCCTGGCTGCGCTTTACTTTCACGTTGAATGGCATATCGCAGGCTCTTCTGTTGAGCGGCCAGCTGACTGACCATGCGACTGAGTTTGTTCAGCCGTTGCCATGCGAGACGTTCGGCTTCCATCCGCTGCGTAGCCCGTCGGTATGCCAACGAGGCAACTTCCAATTGCTTTGCGATGTCGAGCCTGTGCTGTTGGAGCTCGCCGACTTGCTCGGTAAGCGCCTGCGATTGGGTTTGAGTGCTGTGGAGTTCGGCTTTTGCCGCTTCAAGGTCGGCGACGGCAACGTTGTGTGCGCTTCGCGATACACATGCGCCCGTGGTGAGGGTCACGAGACAGAGCATCACGGCTGTTGCGGTGTGGATGTTCATACCTTTCCTCGTTGTGTTGTTCTGCATGCGATCGCTCAAAGGGCTGTATCCTCTGCGACTCATCGTTTCATCGCGGCCAGAATATCCTGCAATTGCGTAGAAATCACGAGATTATCGAAAATCGTACAACGCGGGCAGGCTCAGTTAGTTGAGTTGGTCTATCTGGTTTGTTTCGTTTATCCCGTTGGTCTGGTTGGTGAAAGACAGCGTGAGAAGAGCGGGACGAACGGCGGGTTTGTCTGGTCTATCTGGTTTATCTCGTTTATCTGGTTTGTCTCGTTGGCCGGATCGGAACCAACCAAATGAACCAGAAAAACGAGATAAACCAGATAAACGAGCGGGTGCGCGTTTCACGAGCACGACGGATGTCTCACCGCTCCCTATTCTTCTAATTCCTGTTTCTTTTTTCCCATTTTGCTCTCCGTCCCTTTCCACAGTCTGACAATATTATCCTTGTGCTTGAACCAGATCAGTGCGCAAACGATCAGAGAAAAGATCAATAACTCCTGTCTCTGTTCATTCACGATCGCCACGATCGGAAAGCATGTGAAGGCTGCCAGCGCCCCACCGGATGAATAGCGCCAGATCGCAACGGCCCCCAGCCAGATCAACAACAAAAGCAGCCCGACGGAAGGGGACAGACCCAGCACGGCTCCCACGGCAGTCGCCACACCTTTCCCTCCTTTGAAACCGAGAAACGGCGAGAAGAGGTGCCCCAGAATCGGCGCAAGCGCCACGACCATGATGTAGGATTCGACCGTGAGCCAATGCATCGCAGCCCAGGCAATCACCCACCCTTTCCCCAGATCGCCAAGAAGCGTGAGGATCCCCGCTTTCTTGCCGGCCACGCGTAGGACGTTGGTAAAGCCGATGTTCTTGCTCCCGGCAGTTCGTGGATCGGGCTGGCCCAGCGCCTTGGATATCACGATACCGAACGGAATGGCCCCCAGCAGAAAGCCGAGCACCGTCATTGACACCCAGAGGAGTTCTTCGTTCATGGATCAGGAAACTGAGGGGAGGTGCGCACACCGAACATATTCACAAGACTTCAGGATTGACGCGGAGGCGGACCAAACAAGGAGAAAAATCCAATGGCGGTTCACGTCGCGCCTTTCTCGCATGTCTCGCGCGTCACGCGTGGATTCCTATAGTCCCTTGGCTACGACTTGCCTCCAGAAGCTCCACACATATTGACCACCTGAGGCATAGCCGAGCACCAGCGAGAGATAGAGCGTGCCGATACCGGCGAGATGCAGATTGCCGAGATCGGACAAGAACGTGTCCTCGAGGATCAACAGCACGATCGCCACGACTTGCAGCGCCATCTTGTACTTGCCCAACGTCTCAGCCACGATCACCATGCCTTCGCTTGCGGCAATCGCGCGAATACCCGTGACCGCGACTTCTCGCGCGATGATCAAGATTGCGACCAAGGCGCTCACGCGATCGACGTTGACCAGGAGGATCAGCGCGGAGAGAACCAGCAACTTATCGGCGATAGGATCGAGCAGCTTCCCGAGCGTAGTCACTTGGCCGTTACGGCGGGCCAGATAGCCGTCCAGCAAATCGGTGATCGCCGCGACGACGAACACGCCAGCCGCGATGAGGGATCGATCCTCAGTTGGCGTGACAAACAACACCACGAACACAGGGATCAAGAGGATGCGGGTGAGCGTAATGAAGTTCGGCAGGTTGAGCGACTCCTGCCCGACTGATCTCCATGCCTCCAATACGCGATTCATTGGTAACCTATCTGGTTCATCTGGTTTGTTTTGTTTATCTGGTTGATTCGGCTTACCTGGTTAGTGTTGTCCAACCATAAACCAGACAGACGAGATAGACCAGACAAACCAAACAACGGTCCTTTTATGCTGGAAAACATTTTCAGCATTCTGTTTTAGACGATGCCATGTTTCAGTAAGTCATGCAAGTGCACAACCCCGACAATTCGCTTGGCGCTGTCCGCGACGACGAGCGTGGTAATGGCAAACCGCTCCATCATTTCGACCGCTTTGGCTGCCAGCTCATCCGGTCCGATCAGCTTGGGACGACGCGAGGCCAGGGATCCGGCGCTGACCTTGGAAAAATCCCCGCCCTGCTGGACAAACCGCCGCAGGTCTCCGTCGGTAATCACACCCAGTAGCGAGCCGGCTCGTTCGACCACCGTGGTCATGCCGAGCTTTTTGGCTGACATTTCGAGAATGGCCTCCGAGGCGAGCGCCGTCTCCTGCACTTGCGGGATCTCTTGGTCTTTATGCATCAGGTCCCGCACCTTCACAAGCAACCGGCGTCCGAGCGTCCCACCTGGATGGAATTGTGCAAAGTCCTGCTTCTTGAACCCACGCTTTTCGAGCAGCGCGACGGCCAAGGCATCGCCCATGGCGAGGGTCGCAGTGGTACTCGCCGTCGGCGCGAGTCCCATGGGGCATGCCTCTTCAGCGACAGACACATCGAGCGCGACCGTGCTGTTCTTGGCCAAGGTCGAACTCATGCGGCCGACGATCGCCACGACGGGAATGCCCATGCGCTCCATGAAAGGCAGGAGTTGCAAAATTTCCTGTGTCTCTCCGCTATTCGAAATTGCGATGAGGAGATCCCGGCGCGCCAGCATGCCGAGGTCGCCGTGAAGGCCGTCGGCCGGATGGAGAAAGAATGACGGTGTCCCGGTGCTCGCCATCGTGGCGGCCACCTTCTGTCCAATCAACCCGGACTTGCCCATGCCCGAGACAACCACTTTGCCCTTGCACTGATAGAGCAGGTCTACAGCCTCCGAGAACCCCCCATCGAGACGTTGAATCAGGGCCTGAACGGCACGCGCTTCGATGCTCAGCACACGTCGGCCTACGTCGAGGCTGGTTCCACCCTTCGGCGAGGCCGCCCGACCGTTCTTCGGCTTGGTTACTTTTGTGGTTGTGATGCGTCGCATATCCGCATGACCCGTTCCAGCAAAGCCTTGAGCTGATGGAGCGGCACCATATTAGGTCCGTCCGATAACGCTTCCTCCGGATTGGGATGGACCTCCATGAAGAAGCCATCGACTCCGACACCGGCTGCTGCACAAGCCAATGGCTCGACGAATTCACGCTGGCCGCTGGACTTGGTTCCTCCGCCTCCCGGCAACTGCACGCTATGGGTCGCGTCGAAGACTACCGGGTAGCCGAAACTCCGAAGGACCGGAAAAGACCGCATATCGACGACGAGATTGTTGTAGCCGAACGACGATCCCCGTTCGGTCAGCACGATCCGCTGGTTTCCAGCCTCCTCCACTTTTTTCACCGCATTGCCCATTTCCTGGGGGGAAAGGAACTGGCCCTTCTTCACGTTCACCACTTTGCCGGTCTTCGCCGCGGCAATGATCAAATCCGTCTGCCGGCAGAGAAATGCGGGAATCTGAAGCACATCCACGATCTTCCCCGCCTCAGTCGCCTGTTCCTCGGTGTGGACGTCCGTCAATACAGGAAGCCCCAGCTGCGCTTTAACTTGTTGCAGCACTGCCAAACCTTTTTCGAGACCAGGCCCACGATACGAGTTGATGGAGGTCCGGTTCGCTTTATCGAAGGACGATTTGAAAATATAGGCCATACCAAGAGACTTGGCAATCTCAGCGATGCGGCCCGCCGTGTCCAGCACGAGCTGTTCGCTCTCGATGACACAAGGCCCGGCAATTAAAAACGGCCGGTGGCCCGCGCCGACTTTAAAATTCCCTATCTCAACTTCATGCGCCATGGGTTTCTAATCTATCTGTTTTCGTTGCGAGGCTCAAACTGACTTTCCAACAAGGCCGCAGGCGAGTCGAAACCGGAGGCGTAGCCTCTCGGCTACGTTGAGGATTTCGACGACCCGAGAACGCCGTTGGAAGGCAGTTTCAGCCTTGCAACCTAGTGGCCGCATTTGCGGCGTAAAGCCGCCCCGACGAAACCACTAAATAACGGGTGCGGATGGTGCGGCCGCGAATTGTATTCCGGATGGAACTGCGTCGCGAGGAACCAGGGATGGTCCTTCAACTCGATGATCTCGACGAGCCGGCCATCCGGCGAAAGCCCGCTCAGCACGAATCCTCTGGCGAGCAATCGCTCGCGGTATGCGTTGTTAAATTCGTACCGATGACGATGGCGCTCGCGCACCTCGCTCACCCCGTACATCTTTTGGGCCAGGGTCCCCTCCCCGAGCACACAGACATAGGATCCCAACCGCATGGTCCCGCCCTTATCGCTGACGGACTGCTGATCCGACATCAAATGAATGACGGGATTGGGGGAGGCTTCGTCGAATTCGGCGCTGTTGGCGCCAGGCAACCCGGCGACGTTCCGCGCAAACTCGATCGTCGCGCACTGCATCCCCAGGCACAAGCCGAGAAACGGAATCCGGTGTTCTCTGGCATAGCGAATCGCGGCAATCTTTCCTTCGATCCCGCGCGCGCCGAACCCGCCGGGAACCAGGATGCCATCGACCTCGCGCAGGATACGTTCAGTCCCTTGCCGTTCAATCTCTTCCGATTCGATCCACTGCACATTCACCCGCGTTTCATGGTCGATGCCGCCATGGACGAGCGATTCTGCGAGACTCTTGTAACATTCCTTCAACCCCGCGTACTTGCCGACCAATGCGACTGAAACTTCATGCTTGGGGTACTTGATCTTTTGGACCATCGCATCCCATTCGCGCAGGTTCGGCGGACCGGTCTTGAGTTGGAGCTGGCGCACGATCAGCTCGTCCAGCCCTTCCTTCCGGAACACGATCGGCACTTCATAAATCGTCTCGACGTCCTTGGCCGTGATCACTGCGTCTTTCTCGACGTTACAGAACATCGCGATCTTGCCCTTGAGTTCGGGCGGCAGATACCGGTCCGTCCGACAGAGAAGGATGTGCGGCTGAATACCGATCTCCCGGAGCTTATTGACGGAGTGCTGCGTCGGCTTGGTCTTCAATTCACCGGCCGTGCCGATATACGGCACCAGCGTCAGGTGGACATAGAGCACGTTTTCGCGGCCAACGTCGTACGGCATCTGGCGAATCGCTTCGAGGAAGGGCAGGCTCTCGATGTCGCCGACCGTGCCGCCGATCTCCACGATCGTGACGTCCATTCCCTGAGAGATGCGCATGATGCACTGTTTGATCTCGTCGGTGACGTGAGGCACCACCTGCACCGTCCCGCCGAGGTAGTCGCCGCGACGCTCTTTCGTGATGACCGAATAATAGATCCTACCGGTCGTGTAGTTGTTCTCTTTGGTGAGGGTGAGGGACGTGTACCGTTCATAGTGGCCGAGGTCCAGATCCGTTTCTGCACCGTCGTCCGTCACATAGACTTCCCCGTGCTGATAGGGATTCATGGTGCCTGGATCGACGTTGATGTAGGGATCGAGCTTGAGGAAGGTGATCTTCAACCCTCGACTCTCGAGCAGGTTGCCGATCGAGGCCGAAGCGAGCCCTTTTCCCAAGGAAGAAACGACCCCGCCCGTGACAAAAATGAATTTGCTCATCGTGGCCCCCATCTTGTCGGATCGTGTAATTCTGACACGCATGGCGCCCTTACCTTGAAGGGGTTGCCTTCAGCGCGCCCGACTCCTGCTCGATACCGTCATACGGTTGAAGCTTCTCCGCCACCGACTCGACATCTTCCGGTGTATCCACCCGCAGGGAAGCATGAGTGGTTTCCCAGACTTTGATTGGAATGCCATGCTCCATCGCACGCAACTGCTCCAGTTTTTCCGCCTCCTCCAGCCGTCCGGTGGGAAGGGAGGCAAACTTCAGCAGAGTGTCCCGCCGGTACATGTACAGACCGAGATGAATGTAATGCAACCCTTCGACTGCCCGGCGGCCGGCGTCGTCCCGCACCAATGGAATCGGCGCGCGTGAGAAATAGAGGGCGTTGCCGAGATGGTCCGTGACCACCTTCACCACCGAAGGATTGTGCACATCTTCCGTCGAATCGATCGCGCGCTTCAAGGTGCCCATTTCTGCGCCGCTTTCGATGCACGGCTCGATAAGATCCATTAACAGCTCAGGCTGGAGAGGAATCTCATCTCCTTGTAGATTCACATAATAGTCCCTCTCGAACATGCGCGCGACTCCGGCGACTCGATCGGTGCCGGTCCGATAGTCTCCGGCTACCATTGCCACACGCCCACCGAATCGTTCCACCGCCTGTTTAATCCGCTCGTCGTCAGTGGCGACCATCACTTCCGTCACGGCTCGACAGGCTGCCGCGTGCTCGTACACATGCTGGATCATGGGTTTCCGGCCGAGCATGACAAGGGGTTTTCCTGGGAAGCGCGACGATCCGTACCGTGCCGGGATCACCACCATGACGGATGGTGTGGCCTTAGTCATGATGGAGCGCCTCCGAGAGCTGTTGCGCCGAGAGGGTTGCGGTGCCGATCATGCCGACGACGACACCCGCGGCATAATTAGCCAACGTCGCTGCGTCTCTCGTCGAAGCGCCGGTCGATAATGCGAGGGCCAAGGTCCCGACGACCGTATCGCCCGCACCGGTGACATCGAAGACTTGGCGGGCTTGTGTGGGAATGTGCCAGGAAGCGCCCTCTCCCTCATACAAACTCATCCCTTTTTCGCCGCGCGTAATGAGCACCGCTTGGCATCCCAGCCGCTGTCGTATGATCGCACCGGCTTCGTCGCTGGCTTGATCGTCCTCGCCGTGCACCCCGGCGGCTTGCGTGGCTTCATGATGGTTCGGGGTGATGACCGTCGCCCCCTTGTAGTAGCTGAAGTGTTCGACTTTCGGATCGACGATCAGGGGTATTCCGCGAAGTGCAGCAAGCCTGGTGAGTTCCGACATCAGCGTGGCGCTCACGACTCCTTTGGCATAATCCGACACCACGAGACAGGAGAGCTCCCGTAGCCGAGATTCCACGTAGCGGAGGATCCGCCGCTGCATCGCCGGCTTGAGTTCCGCGCGGCGCTCCACGTCGTACCGTACGATCTGCTGATTATGCGCGATGACGCGGGACTTTCTGGTGGTCGGGCGGTCCTGGTCGATCACGACCCCTCCACGTCCGGAACGTCTCCCCCCCAACTCTTTGAGGAGCATTCGTCCGCCTTCGTCCGAGCCGATCACGCCGCAGATGTCCGCTTTCCCTCCCAGAGCCAGAATGTTATTGAAGACGTTTGCGGCGCCGCCGAGCCTCAACGATTCAGAATCGACGTGGACCACCGGCACCGGAGCCTCTGGCGAAATACGGCTCACACGGCCCCAGATATACTTGTCGAGAATGAGGTCGCCGATGACCAGCACGGAGGCTTGCGGGAACCGCGAGATGTACTGCCGAAGCACTTGAGGGGATGCCGCACCGCCGGGGCCCTTAGCCTCGGAACCTGCCCCAGCCTGCCGCGCGGCTTTACCTATTGGATTGCTTTTCCGAATCGATCCCATCTGACCCACTCCGTCATTTGACCTTGCCCGCTCCACGACCAGTAGATACGGAACGCCTTCCCACGGATTTTTTCCTCGCGCACAAACCCCCAAAACCGGCTGTCAAGACTTTGGTCGCGATTGTCACCCATCACGAAATACGCGCCGTCGGGCACGGTCACCGGCCCGAAATTGTCGCGCGGATTGATCGTGCCATCGATGACCCCTGGATCGATCCGTTGGGTGAACGATTTATCATCGAGCACGACCCCGTTCACCAGCACGGCTTTATTGCGAAGCTGGACAGTATCGCCTGGAGTCCCCACGACCCGTTTGATGAAGTCCTTTTCCTCGTCTTCGGGAAACCGGAACACGATGATATCTCCCCGCTGCGGCTTCCCGAACTCGATGAGCGCCTGCGAGGCGTAGCAATTGATGGGCGGGAAGCCCGCTGAAAATTTGCACTGGCTGGGCCATTGAATGCCATAGGATAGCTTGCTGACCAGGATATGATCTCCAATCAACAATGTGGGAATCATCGAGCCGGAGGGAATCTTGAAGGCCTGGACGACAAACACACGGATCGCAAAGGCTAGGAGCATCGCTACAATGATGGCTTCGGCATACTCGCGAACGAGCGACTTCTTGCCTGGCTGCGCCACCGCCGACGGTTCGGCGAACACCACCGGCGCTCCTGCGGCATCCGTCCGCCCCGGTTGGGACGCGGGCGTGAGGTCGTCCGATGGGGGGCGTTTCGTCTCCCCGCTCATTCCTCACCGACTTTCAAGATGGCAAGGAAAGCCTCTTGCGGCACTTCCACGTTCCCGACCGATTTCATGCGCTTCTTTCCTTCCTTCTGTTTCTCGAGGAGCTTGCGTTTTCGCGTAATATCGCCGCCGTAGCATTTCGCAAGCACGTTCTTCTTCATCGCCCCGATCGTTTCGCGCGCGATGATCTTGCTCCCAATCGCCGCCTGAATGGCGATCTCGTACATCTGCCGCGGGATGAGTTCCTTCATTTTCTCGGCGAGCTGACGCCCGCGCTGAATGGACCGGTCTTTATGGGTGATGAATGACAAGGCATCGACCGCTTCGCCGTTCAAGAGAATATCGAGCCGCACGAGATCGGACTCGCGATAGCCGAGCAGCTCGTAATCGAGCGAGGCATAGCCCTGTGTGCGCGACTTGAGCTTATCGTAAAAATCGAGAATGACTTCGTTGAGCGGCAATTCATAACTGATCATGACCCGCGTCGGATCGAGAAATTGCATACCCTGCTGGATACCTCGGCGTTCCTGGCACAGCTGGAGAATGGCCCCCATGTATCGTTCCGGAGTAATGATCGATGCCAGAATAAACGGCTCCTCAAACGAGTCGATACTGCTGGGAGGGGGGAGTTGCGTCGGATTATTGACCTCCAGCACCTCGCCCTTGGTCGTCAGCACGCGATAGACGACGGTCGGCGCGGTGGTAAGGAGCGTCAGGTTATATTCGCGCTCAAGCCGCTCCTGAATGATTTCCATGTGGAGCAGGCCCAAAAAACCGCATCGAAACCCGAACCCCAACGCGAGGGACGTCTCCGGTTCGTAGACGAACGAGGAGTCGTTCAACCGGAGTTTCACCAGCGCATCCCGCAAATCTTCGTACCGGCCCGTGTCGGTGGGATAGAGACCGCAGAACACCAGCGGCTTTACTTCCTTATACCCGGGGAATGGCGCGCTCGTGGGCGACACCGCATCCGTGAGCGTATCGCCGATCTTGACGTCCGCGACCTCTCTCATGTTCGCGCAGAGGTAGCCGACCTCGCCGGTCAACAGCTCGGTCTTTTTGGTTCGTTTCGGTGTGAATTGGCCGACTTCCATCACTTCGAACATCCGGTCATTCGACATGACTTTGATTTTCATCCCAGGCCGCAGGGCCCCGTCCACCACTCTCGTCAGCACGATCACACCTTGATAATTGTCGAACCAGGAATCGAAGATGAGCGACTTGAGCGGCGCCTGGGGATCACCGGACGGCGGAGGAACCCGCGCAATGATCGCTTCCAACACCTCCGGCACACCCTTTCCCTCTTTCGCGCTGATGGGCAACGCATCGCTGGCATCAAGCTGCAGGATTTCCGAGATCGATTGCTTCGTCCCTTCAACATCCGCACTCGCCAAATCGATCTTATTGATGACCGGAATGATCGTGAGGTTATTGGCCATCGCCAGATTCACATTGGCAATCGTCTGAGCCTGCACCCCCTGCGTGGCATCGACGAGCAGGAGCGCGCCTTCGCAGGCCGCCAAACTGCGCGAGACTTCATAGGTAAAGTCGACGTGACCCGGCGTATCGATCAAATGCAAGGCGTACGTCTTCCCATCCTTGGCCTGATACCGAACCGCGACCGCGTGGGCTTTGATCGTGATTCCGCGTTCACGCTCCAAGTCCATCGCGTCGAGAATCTGGTCTTTTGATTCTCGGGCCGTGACAGCGCCCGTGGCTTCCAGGAACCGGTCAGCGAGGGTTGATTTGCCGTGATCGATATGGGCAATAATCGAGAAATTGCGTATAAAGCTTTGCAAATCCTAACTCATTTCCCAATGAAATCGGTTCATTATAGATACCGCTCCCAAGGTTGTCAAAGCAATCGCGCCCTCGTATAATCCGCTCCGCACCGCGCCGGCACCATCTGACAAGGACGTCTAATTTTCTCTGATTTCTCACCATACGCTATCAGCTCTTCTACGACTTCTCCACCATGAGCACGGCACGAAAACCTACTGTTCGACAGCTGATCGATTGGGACCACCGGCACCTCTGGCATCCGTTCACCCAAATGCGGGAGTGGGAACAGGAAGAGCCGCTCATTATCGAGCGGGGGAAAGGGGCCTACCTGATCGATACGAGAGACAAGAAGTATCTCGATGGGACCTCGTCTATCTGGGTCAATCTCCACGGCCATCGACATCCGATGCTCGACCGTGCCATCAAGCGGCAGCTGGATAAGATCGCGCACTCTTCACTGTTCGGAGTCTCCAATCCACCGGCAGTTCAGCTCGCGCGGGCGTTGATTCAGATCGCACCCAAAGGCTTGACGCGTGTGTTCTACTCCGACAATGGATCGACAGCGGTCGAAATCGCGCTCAAGATGGCGATCCAGTACTGGCAACAGCGACGACCCGATGCCGGTCCCAAGCATACGTTTCTGCATCTGAAGCTGGCTTACCACGGCGATACCGTCGGCGCCGTCAGCGTGGGCAACATCGAACTCTTCCATTCACGATTCAAGTCTCTGCTGTTCCCCACCCTCGAAGCCGATCCGCCCTATTGCTATCGTTGCCCGCTTAGCCTGACGTACCCTTCGTGCGAGATGGCCTGCCTTGATCCGGTTGAACGGATACTCAAAGAACATCATCGTGAACTGGCCGGCTTCATCATCGAACCGCTGGTTCAAGCCGCAGCAGGAATGCTGACTTCGCCTCCGGGCTATCTGAAGCGAATTCGTGAGTTGTGCACCAAGTATGATGTCCTCTTGATCGTCGATGAAGTCGCCACCGGCTTCGGCCGCACCGGCAAGATGTTCGCCTGCCAGCACGAGGGAGTCACCCCGGACTTGATGGCGATCAGCAAAGGCCTGACCGGCGGCTACATGCCGCTCGCCGCGACACTCACCACCGACGACATCTACCAGGCTTTTCTCGGCACATACGAAGACTTCAACACGTTCTTCCACGGACACAGCTATACCGGTAATCCCCTCGGCTGCGCCGTTGCGCTCGCCAACCTCGAGGTATTCAAGAAAGAGAAGACGCTCTCTCGACTACAACCCAAGATCAAGACGATGGCGCGGCTCCTACGGCCACTCCGGCGACTGCCCCATGTCGGGGATGTCAGGCAGCGGGGATTCATCGCGGCCGTCGAATTGGTAGAGGAGAGGCAGACACGGAAACCCTATCCGCTCGAAGCTCGCATGGGCCATCGCGTGGCCATGGAGGCACGCCGACGGGGGCTCTTGCTGCGCCCGATCGGCAACGTGATGATCCTCATACCGCCGCTCAGCACATCGGTTCAGGAACTCAGACGCATGGTGGAAATACTGCACGCGTCCATCGAAATCGCGACCTGACTCCCATCTGCGTCGTGAATTTTATCGCTGTACAGATTCACGAGACTTCGACTCGCGCCCCTTTCCCCACCTTGAGAAGGTCGGCGGCGGACGCTTCTTTCAAGAAAATCTCAATCCGTCCATCACTATTGATCAGCGCATGGGGAATCAGCGGATGGCCTTCGCTGTAACTGCCCGCGAGTGTCTCGATCTTGTGGCCGGCAATACGGATCAGCGCGTTGGGTCGCTTTGTGACGTCTCGAACTTCCTGCACGTGGTGGGATGTCAGGTTGGAAATCAGATTGCCGAATCGATCAACGTGGACGATCTCCCCTACCAAAGCCATGGCTTCCCATTTCGGCCTCGCGATCGTGAAGGTCTTGCACTCATCGATGAGCCGTCCAAATGACTCAAACGGCTGTTGCTTGGTCAACCACGCTGCAGCCGGGGCGAAGAGATCACGGCCGTCGAATGTGCGGCCCGGCGATATCAGTCGATAGGTTTTATTCTCGATCTCCCGCACTTCTATCTCACTGTTATCGGCAAGGATATGCGTTAAGAGACCGTTATCGGGAGCCAGAAAGAAGTAGCGCCCGCTCTTTGCGATGAGGGGGCGCCGCGCGCTGCCGACGCCGGGATCGACGACGGCCACATGCACCGTGCCCTCCGGGAAATATCGATAGCAGGAGTTCAGGAGATAGGCGGCGTCTTCAACTGAATGCGGCGGCACGTGATGAGACAGATCGACAAGGGTGGCGTGGGGATTGATGGTGAGGATCACCCCTTTCATACTCGCCACGAAAGAGTCCCGACCGCCGAAATCTGTCAACAGCGTGATGAGCCCCAGAGGGTTCGGCACACTACAACTCCTCGAAGCGGATCTCCACCACCTCGTATTCGACCATCTTGACCGGGGTCTTTACTTCCACGAAATCGCCGACTCGTTTTCCGATCAGCGCTTTGCCGACCGGTGATTGGATCGAGATGCGGTTCACTTTCATGTCGGCTTCATCCTGTCCCACCAGCGTGTACTCCCGCTTCGACTGCGTCTCCTGTTCAATCACAAGAACCGTAGCGCCAAATACGATGGTGTCGGAGACTCGCCCGGCCGTTTCGATGATGCGGGCGTCGGCCAGCTTCGCCTGCAGCTCTACAATGCGCGACTCGATGAATCCCTGGCGTTCTTTGGCGGCATCGTACTCCGCATTCTCGCTCAAATCGCCATGGGCGCGAGCTTCGGCAATCGCTTCGATATTCTTTGCGCGCTCGACTTTGCGAAGGCGATCGAGCTCCGCTTGAAGCGCCTCGTGCCCCTTCCTGGTAATCGGTGTCGGCATGATCTGGCCGTCCTCTTATGAGTGGTGGTGATATTCCTGCAACGAGCGAATGGTGAGTTCTTTCTTCAGAATCGCTTCAATGCCCATGACCGCCGCCCGCGCCCCCCGTATGGTCGTATAGTAGGCCAGCCCTTTATTCAAAGCCTCCCGGCGGATCGACAATGAATCGGCATGGGACGACGCGGTACTCACAGTGTTTACGACCAACGCCACCTGACCGTTCTTGATATGGTCCACGACATGTGGCCGGCCTTCCATGACCTTGTTCACGGTTTCCGCATGGACCCCATGGCTCCGCAAATATCCCGCCGTTCCACTCGTCGCCTGAATGTCAAACCCCAGCCGCTGAAGCTGCTGCACGACCTCCAGAGCTACCGGGCGATCACTCTCCTTTACGCTGATGAATGCCGTGCCTCCCTTTGGCAATGGCGCACCGGCTCCTGCTTGGGACTTCGCGAATGCCCATCCAAAATCCTGGTCGATGCCCATGACTTCCCCGGTGGACTTCATCTCCGGACCCAAGAGGACATCCACCCCCGGAAACTTATTAAAAGGGAAGACGGATTCTTTCACGGACAAATGCGCGGGGTTAGGGGCTTCGATCAACCCTAGCTCAGGGAGACTCTTGCCCACCATGGTCTTCATGGCCAGCTTGGCAAGGGGCACACCGATCGCTTTACTGACGAACGGCACCGTGCGCGAGCCCCGAGGATTCACCTCCAGCACATAAATCGCCTCCCCTTTCACTGCAAACTGCGCATTCATCAGGCCGATCACGCCGAGCTCCAGTGCCAACGCTTTCATTTGCCGACGAATCTCTTCGACAACCCTCTGACTGAGCGAATAGGGAGGCAAGGAACAGGCCGAATCTCCCGAATGCACCCCGGCTTCTTCAATGTGCTCCATGATGCCGGCTACCACGACGTGCGTCCCATCTGATATGGCGTCGGCGTCAACTTCAATCGCATCCGACAGATACTTGTCGATCAGCACGGGATGTTTCGGCGAAGCTTTGACCGCCGATCCCATATACTCCAGCAGCCCGGATTCGTCGTAGACGATCTGCATCGATCGCCCACCCAACACGTACGACGGCCGCACCATGACCGGATAACTGATCTGTGAGGCGATCCGAACGGCCTCGTCCACGGATCGGGCCATGCCGCTCTCCGCTTGGCTAAGCCCAAGCTTGGTCAAGAGGTCGCGGAATCGCTCTCGATCTTCCGCGCGATCGATCGCTTCAGGACTCGTGCCCAAAATCCGCACCCCGGCCTTGGACAAAGGCAGCGCAAGCTTCAGGGGCGTGTGTCCGCCGAACTGCAGCACAACTCCCAACGGCTGTTCGCACTCCACGATGTTGAGGACGTCTTCCTCGGTCAATGGCTCAAAATAGAGCCGGTCGGAGGTGTCGTAGTCTGTGCTCACCGTTTCGGGGTTACAATTCACCATGATCGATTCGATACCTTCTTCCCGAAGCGCCATGGCCGCATGGACACAACAGTAGTCGAATTCGATCCCTTGCCCGATACGATTCGGCCCGCCGCCGAGAATGATCACTTTCTTTCGGTCTGTCGGGCGAGCCTCACATTCGCTTCCGTACGTCGAATAGAGATACGGAGTATGGGCTTCGAACTCCGCGGCGCAGGTGTCGACCCGTTTGTAGGTCACCCCTCTTTTGCCCTGGCCGGTCTTGGTCCGCTGCTTTCGGATCGAGGCCGCAGTGACACCGATGAGCTGCGCGATACGATCGTCTGAAAAACCAAGTTCCTTGGCCTCCCACAGGAGCGATTCCTCAAGCACAGCCGGTTTCTTTCCCGCCTGGCCGACCAACAGAGCTTCAAATTGCATCAGTTCTCGGATCTGTTCCAAAAACCAGGGGTCGATCTTCGTCAGGGCAAACAGGTCATCATTGGACAGGCCGAGACGCATGCCATCCGCCACGTGCCAGAGCCGCTCGGCAATCGGGGTCCGCAGATGTTGGCGTACCCGCTCCAGCGCTGGTTGCCGATCGAACCCTTCAGGAATGCCGCGATCCAACCCCTCCCGCGAAGAAAGCCCGTTCATGTTCAGTTCCATCGAACGGATCGCCTTCTGCAAGGACTCTTTAAAGGTCCGTCCGATCGCCATGACCTCGCCCACTGATTTCATCTGCGTCGTCAGGGTTGGGTCGGCCCCTCGGAACTTTTGGAAGGCAAAGCGAGGAATCTTCACCACCACATAATCGATCGTGGGTTCGAATGAGGCTTTTGTCACACCGGTGATGTCGTTGGTGATTTCATCCAACGTGTAGCCCACGGCAAGCTTGGCGGCAATCTTGGCGATGGGAAATCCCGTCGCTTTCGAGGCGAGCGCGGAACTTCTCGACACACGCGGGTTCATTTCAATGACCACCATGTCGCCGTTCTTGGGATCCACACCGAACTGGACGTTCGATCCGCCGGTATCGACGCCGATCTCACGCATGATCCGAACGGCGGCATCCCGCATTCGCTGGTACTCTTTGTCCGAAAGCGTCATGGCCGGCGCGATCGTGATGCTGTCGCCCGTGTGCACCCCCATCGGGTCAAGATTTTCGATCGGGCAGACAATGACGACGTTGTCTTTGAGATCCCGCATCACCTCAAGTTCGTATTCTTTCCACCCGATCACGGATTCTTCGATCAGGAGTTGGCCGACTGGACTCATGGCGAGACCCCACTCGACAATCTTCTCGAACTCTTCCCGGTTATACGCGATGTTTCCACCGGTCCCGCCCATGGTGAACGACGGTCGAACGATCGCCGGGAATCCGACCTGTTCGAGAATTTTGATGGCGTCTTCACGATTGTGCGCCGTGCCGCTGGTCGGGACTCGCAATCCGATTCGCTGCATCGCATGCTTGAAGGCTTCGCGATCCTCCGCCTTATGAATTGCCTCGGCGGATGCGCCGATCAACTTGACGCCGTATTTTTCGAGCGTCCCACGCTTGACCAACCCCATCGTCGTATTCAGTGCCGTCTGTCCTCCCATGGTCGGAAGCAGCGCGTCGGGCCGTTCGCGTTCGATCACTTTCTCGACGACTTCAACCGTGATCGGCTCCACATAAGTCCGATCCGCCAGCTCGGGATCGGTCATGATCGTCGCCGGGTTGCTGTTGATGAGAATGACCCGGTAGCCTTCTTCTTTCAGCGCTTTGCAGGCCTGCGTACCGGAATAGTCGAACTCGCAGGCCTGACCGATCACAATCGGACCGGACCCGATCAACAGAATGGATTTGATATCTGTCCGCTTTGGCACAGAAACCTCGTTTCAGGATCAGCTAGCTAGTTTGTGGCATCGGCCCGATCGTCGGCCGATATGGCGCGGGCGCCGGAGGCGCCACCCCGCCCCCAGGTCCACGATAATGCTGGAGCGCCTCGGGCAGCCAGGCTTCGATCTGATTGATACGCGTCAAATCGGACGGATGGGTGGAAAGAAATTCAGGTATCGCCTGCTGCGACCGAAAACAGAGCTTCCCGATCATCATCCGCGGACAACCGCTCATGCGCTCCCAAAACGGCACGGCTTCACGCGGATCGTAGCCGGCCTGCGCCATCAGTCGAAGTCCGACGTAGTCGGCTTCAGATTCTTGTTTCCGATTGAATGGCAACGACACATTGACCCCATACGCCCCTAACAAACCCTGGATGGCGCCGGCATTGGCGTTTCCTGATGCCGCCGCACCCAATGCGCCCAATTGCGCAATTTGATCCAAGATACTCCGGCTCATCCGCTCCACCCCATGGCGCTGCAACGCATGCGCGACTTCATGACCCATCACCGTCGCCAGTCCGGCGTCGTCTTTCGTGTGTTTGAGAATCCCGGTGAAGATGGCGACCTTCCCGCCTGGGAGCGCAAACGCATTGACCATCTTGTCGTCTTGAATGACCGCGAACTCCCACTGGTACTCCGGCTTGTTGGCGGCATCGGCGATGTTTCGCCCCACGCGGTGCACCAACTCATTGACTTCCGCATTGTCACTGAGCGGCGCAGCCCGTAAGACCTGACGGTATGCGCTCACTCCAAATTCCAGTTCCTTCTCTTCGGAGAAAAAAATCACCTGATCGCGAGCCGTGCCCGGCGCGCGATAACAGCCGCTCAAGCTCCCGAACAGACTCATGGCCGCACCGGCCCCAAGTGCCGCGCAAAGACTCATCGCCCCATGGGCGCCGAGCGCCAGCATCGCGCGGCGTCCGATCGGCGTCGCCAAGACCTTGCCGATTGTGCGATCTGACGATTGGCGCATCATAGAATGGCTTCATGGAACAAATCGAGACTTCACGCCACTGCCGGTCACGGCATCCAGAGGTACATGAACTGAGGCGTTCCTCCCCGCACCATCGACATCACATCCAGATTGGCTAACCCGGTGAGGCCCGAACTTGCCCCGAACAGGCGCGAATAGATATTATTTTGATACTCTCCGCGCCGCCCATAGGTCACGACCCGCGCTTCTGTGAGACCCGCTTTCTTTTTGGCCAGCTGGATCGCGTCATCGAGATACCCGATCTCGTCGATGAGCCCTGCGGCCTTGGCCTGATCTCCGGAATAAATCCGTCCATCGGCTAGTTTCTTAATTTGTTCAGCTGACAGATTCGGACGCCCCTCCTGTACGACCGCCAGGAATCGGTGATAGAACGAGTCAATCACGCTTTGAAAGATTCCCCGCTCCTCGGCTGTCATGACCCGGAACGGCGAACCCATATCCTTGCGCGGGCCGGATGTGATGGCGTTGGCCTCGACACCGACTTTTTCGAGCAATCCTCTGGCGTTCACGGTCAACATGATGACGCCGATGCTGCCTGTCACCGTCGAGGGATGAACCAAAATGCTGTCCGCCGCCATGGCCAGGTAGTAGCCCCCTGACGCCGCCACATCCATCATTGACGCAATCACCGGCACCTTCTTCTTGGCTTTGAACTCCCGCAACTCATGATACAGGATGTCCGAAGCGGTGACGGTTCCTCCCGGACTGTTGATGCGAACGACGACGGCTTTGATCTTGTCGTCCTTCGAAGCCCTCGTCAGCTCTTCCTTGAACGTAGCCAACATGTTGGGCTGCGGAATGATGCCCTCTTTATCTTGCGAGCTGATGACTCCCGACAGATCGAGCAACAACACTTTCCCGTCGCCCGTGCCGCTGAGTTCCATTTCCTTCACCGGCCCTGCCGGTTCGATGAGATTGACCGTCACGCAACCGGCTTGCAGACCGACGGCCGCCAGGAGGCAGAACCGAACAAGGATTGGGTACACTCTATTCATGCTGTTTCTCCATTAACTGAATAAACTCAGTGAATAAGTAGGCGGAGTCATGGGGCCCGGGAGACGCCTCGGGGTGATACTGCACTGAAAACACCGGACGGTCGGTACAGGCTAATCCTTCGACCGAGTGATCGTTCAGACTCAGGTGTGTCACCAGGACTTGGCCGAACGATGTGTCCACCATGGGCGGTCGATCCGGAGTGGCACTGATCGGGCGAATCGCTTGTACCGCAAAATTGTGGTTTTGCGACGTGATTTCGACTCGTCTCGTGCGGAGATCCATGACCGGATGATTCGCCCCATGATGGCCGAACTTCAACTTATAGGTTTTGAGCCCCAGCGCGAGACCGAGAATCTGATGCCCTAAACAAATGCCGAAGATCGGTCGGCGTCCGATCAATTGCCGCACCGCCTCAACCGCGTAGGGCACTCCCTCCGGATCCCCCGGACCATTCGACAGGAATATCCCGTCGGGCTGGAGCGCTTCAACCTCCGTTGCGGTGGCCGAAGCCGGAACGACGGTCACATCGCATCCCACATCGACCAACCGGCGAAGAATATTCTTTTTTATCCCGAAATCGTACGCGACGACATGCCACCGTCTGCTCGCACCGGTCCGTGGCTCGTCACCAAGCGTGGGAGCCCACTCACGCGATCCTTCGGTCCACCGATAGGATTGTTCACACGTCACGGCTGTCGCCAGATCGCGCCCGATGATGCTCGGAGCGGCCTGCGCCTTCTCGACGACCCGGCGGGAATCCCCGTCGATATGGGTGATGAGGCCTTGCTGTGAACCATGGTCGCGCAAGTGGCGGGTCAGAGCCCGCGTATCCAACCCCTCAATGCCGACGATCTTCGCCTCATGCAAATAGTCGTGTACTCGCTGCTGGCTGCGCCAGTTACTGTCGAGTCGGCTCGCCTCTTTCACGATGAATCCCTCAGCCCAAATCCGCCGCGACTCGGCATCCTCCGGTGTCATCCCATAGTTTCCAATATGAGGAGCGGTCATCGTGATAATTTGTCCTTTATACGAGGGATCGGTCAAGACTTCCTGGTACCCGGTCATGGCCGTGTTAAACACAACTTCTCCCACTGTCTCCCCTTCGTATCCAAGGGCACGGCCTTCGAAAATCGCGCCGTCCGCCAGTGCCAACCATGCTTTTTTCACGCAAGCGCTCCGTTCCGAGAGAGAGACCGTTTCGCCTTGATTCCGATCAAGAGAATGCCCAATACAAGATCAACCATGTAGATCCACCGGATCGGCATCAGCACACGAAACAAGGCTTCCAATGCCGCCTTCTTCGCCGCCGGCTCTTGCGCAGCGAAGGCCTCTGCTTGAAGCGCCGCAGCAGAGGGGTGCAGCCATAGAATAATGATTCCCGCGAATACCACCATCCCTGCCAACACCGCCATCTCGCCCCGATCGAGCGATACTACCGGATCTCCACTCCACCAGCGATACCACCCTGCGACCCAGAGGGTAATCAGCGCTCCGATCATGAAGCGATGATAGCCCTCAAACACCCGCGTCAGAAATACTCCGCCTAAATCCTGTCCGCCGAACGTATTGAAGACCGCGGGAATGACCGCCCCGATAAGGACTAGTCCACCGCCGACCCATACTCCCAACGCCAGCCATTCAAGCGTCAGGCAACAGACCATCCCCCAACGGGACATACGCCGCACGAAGCTACCGTTCCGCCCGGTCGGCCTCGAATACCACTCGGCCACCCACGATCGTCGTCGTCACCCGACCCTTGACCTTCCATCCGGCAAACGGAGTATTTCGGCTCTTTGAGCGAAACTTGGCCGGATCGACCTCCCACTGTTCCTGCTGATCGACGATCGCCACATCAGCATCGGCCCCGGTCGCCAACGTGCCTTTGGGCAATCCAAACGCCTTCGCCGGAGCCGTACTCAACTTATCGACTGCCGACTCCAACGACAAGACTCCTTCATCGACCAGCGCGAAGGTCAACGGCAGCGCCGTCTCCAGCCCGACGATCCCGAACGGCGCTTCGGTAAATCCCAGCTGTTTTTCCTGAGAGGCATGCGGAGCATGGTCTGTAGCAATGACATCGATCGTGCCGTCGCGAAGACCTTGCTTAATCGCCTGCACATCCTTCCACGTTCGAAGGGGGGGATTCATTTTGGCATAGGTATTATAGCCTCGGACCACTTCTTCTGTGATAGTAAAATGATGGGGACAGGCTTCGGCCGTGACTTTTAGCCCGCGTGACTTAGCCTCCCGCACCATCCGGACCGATCCCTCTGTGCTGATATGCGCCAGGTGCAGCCGGGCTCCGGTCAATTCAGCCAAGGCGACATTACGCGCCACCATCACATCTTCCGCCGCCGCCGGCATCCCGGGGAGCCCCAACTCGGTCGAGATAGCCCCTTCGTTCATACAGCCCCCCTCGGCGAGATGCAGATCTTCGCAATGATCGACCACGGGCACGTCGAAAGCCAGGGCATACTCCATCGCTCGCCGCATGACCAGACTGTTCATCACCGGTTTCCCGTCGTCCGAAATCGCGACACAGCCGGCGCGCCGTAAGTCTCCGATCTCCGCCAGCTCCTTCCCTTCCGAGCCTTTTGTAATCGCGCCGATCGGAAAGATATTCGCCAGCCCGGCCGCCCGTGCGCGATCGAGCATGAATTCCGTGATAGCTTGGTTGTCATTGACGGGATTCGTATTGGGCATACAACAGACCGAGGTGAAACCGCCGGCCACCGCCGCCGCTGCGCCGCTCTGGATCGACTCTTTGTATTCGAAGCCCGGTTCTCGAAAATGGACGTGGAGATCGACAAAGCCGGGAAGCACCAATCGGCCCTTGGCGTCGATCTTCGTGGCCCCAGCGGGGGCTTTGAGCTGCGGCCCCACCGCGACGATTCGGCCCGCATCGATCAGCACGTCGGCCACACCGTTGAACCGTCCCGGATCGATCACGTGCCCGCCTGTAATAAGAATCTGCTGACTTGACGAAGGTTTCATAGGTTCGCTGCTTTCTTCAATTATTGATTCAATGCGTGTCAGGGCTCAGGGGTTCAGGGGTTAAGACTGAAGGTTAGACGTGATCTCGGAGAGCACGAATCAAACCATTCAGCACTTTCTCGGTTTCTTCGACCTTGGGTTCAAGAAACGAGAAATCCTCGTTGCCCAGAAAACCCAAGCGCTTCGACAAACGTAATTGATAGTGTAGTTCCCTCAATGGCCCAAAGGCGATAATGAGAAATCTGAGATACTCTGCCTCACTCTCACGAGCACAACCCTCCACGATATTGGAAGGCACTGACACGGCTGCCCGCCGTATTTGAGACGTTAGGCCAAACAACTCTTCTTTTGGAAACCCTGTGGTTGTCCGATACACCAACATGACGACTTCATCAACCAGCTCAAATGCCCGAAGTTGTGTGTGATCGCGCAAACCTAACCCCCTTACCCCCTGAACCCCTTCAGCCTATCGACCTGCATCCTGCGACCTGCCTCATGACCATTCAATTGTTGCCCGACAAGAGATAGAGAATCCCCATGCGAATAGCGACGCCGTTCGCAACCTGCTCCAGAATCACTGACGACAAACTATCGGCCACCTCCGGAGCGATCTCGACCCCGCGATTGATCGGGCCCGGATGCATCACAATGGCCCCAGGCTCCGCCGACTCAACCCGCTCGGTCGTCAATCCGTACAGCCGCGCATATTCGCGAATGGTCGGAAACAGCGCAATCCCCTGCCGTTCGAGCTGCAATCGCAACATCATGATGACCTGCACGCCGCGCAACGCTTCGTCGAGATTGTAGAAGACGCGCACGCCCAGCTTCTCCACTCCACAGGGTATCATCGTCGGCGGCCCCACCAGGCGAACCTCTGCTCCCAACTTCACAAGCGCATGAATGTTCGAACGCGCCACACGGCTATGCGCGACATCTCCGACGATCGCCACCCGCAGCCCCTCGAACGACAATCCGCGTTCGCGAATCGTGTACAAATCCAGGAGACCTTGCGTCGGATGTTCGTGCCACCCGTCTCCCGCATTGATCACAGAAGACTTCACTCCGCGAGCCAGGGCCTCGGCTGCACCGGCCGAGGGGTGACGCAAGACGATAATATCCGCCTGCATCGCCTCGATATTGCGCGCCGTATCGAGCACCGTTTCTCCTTTGACCACACTACTCGACGACGGCGAGAAGTTGATCACATCCGCGCTCAGCCGTTTCGCCGCCAACTCGAACGAGGTGCGTGTTCTGGTGCTGGGCTCAAAGAACAGATTCACCACCGTACGCCCACGAAGCGCCGGGACCTTCTTGATTTCCCGGCCGGTCACTTCCTTGAACGAATCGGCCGTTTCCAAGATCAACCGGATCTCCTCCACCGACAGAGGGGCTAGGCTCAAGAGGTCTTTGCGTTTGAGACTCATCGTTCCCTCCACCACCTTAGCCTGCATGACTCATGCGGGCTAGCCCTTCGAGATCACCACCCGTTCGTCTTCGCCTTCTTCTTCCAACAACACCTGGATCTTTTCTTCTCGTGACGTCGGAATATTTTTTCCGATATACGTCGCTTTGATCGGCAGCTGACGATGGCCTCGATCGACCAAGACGGCAAGTTGAATTTCTGCCGGCCGCCCCAGATCGATCAACCCATCCATCGCCGCGCGAATGGTCCGGCCCGTAAACAGCACGTCGTCGACCAGCACAATGATCTTGTCCGAAATATCGAACGGGACCGAGGTCTTGCGGAGAATCGGCTGCTCCTTCCGTAAGGAGAGATCATCCCGATAGAGGGTAATGTCCAATTCCCCGATCGGCACTTGCGCCGCTTCAATCTCTTGGATCCGCTTTACCAGCCGATGGGCCAAGTGCACCCCCCCGGTTCGAATCCCCACCAGCGCCAAATCCTGTACGCCCTTATTCCGTTCGAGAATTTCATGGGCAATGCGGGTGACCGCGCGCGCGATGTCCCCCGCGTCCATCACCAACCGCTCGCTCTGTCGGTCAACACTCGGCATCATCGCCTCATCCTCTCCACATCACATCCAACCATTCCACATTAAGCAGGATGCTTAAAAAGGCCGGACTTCTCACCCGCCCAACCCTGGCGCGCCGAGACGCGCCTTTTCCCAAGCAAGGCCGCAGCGAGCGAAGGACCGAGGAGGTACCTACCGCACTTCGTGTGGGCCATTTGCCAATAGGATAGATCTTGGCGAACGGAAAAACCCCTCAGTGTTTCCAGTCTCCGAGAAACTCCTCCTCAACGTTGAGGGTCTGAGCGACGCAGAACGCCGCTGGCGGACTTTTTCAGCATCCTGGGGGGCGGGCATAAAAAAACCCTCCCATCGAGATTAGACGAGAAGGTTGAAGTCTGCCGATCGACACAAACCGGATTGAAGCCCATGCACACTCCTTGCTCACCTCGCAGGATGAGCGTTAAAGGCAGCCTGATCTTACTGACGCACCTGTCGCCTGTCAAGCTTCGTGATTTGAAATCATCACCCAACTGTGAAATATCGGATGAGTCCGTCCTCGTCCTCTGTCCCGTCCGCCTGTCCGGTAGAGCCATTCGGCTCAACTCGCCAGTGATCGTCTTTCATGACGAGTCGATTTCTTCGACCTGCGCTCAATTCTTTCCTTATGACGTCACATTTTTTTCCTGTCCGTCTCCTTTTTGCCTTATCACTGCCTCGTTCAGCCGATTGTGGACACACCACGCCGGACACAGGTTCCGGACCTCCGCGTTGGCCTCGTGTCCCTCGCCTCGTGACTGCTAGCCCGGCTTCGCCTTAAACACATCGATCCCAGCCCACACTTCCGCCGGGGTTCGCCCCTGCAAATGATCATGTGGTCGTTCGTGGTTGTACCAGGCTCGCACATCCCACAAGCGATCAGTCATTTCATCTTCGTCCGCAATCGGCTCCATCGCCAAGGCCCGCTTCACCGTGCCGATGAATCGCTCGACTCGCCCATTCTGCCAGGGGCAACCGGGGTCGATCCGTTGCTGGCGGATGCCGAGCATCCACAGTCCCAATCGAAACACACGAGAGACGAGGACCGCTTCGTTGTCCGTCCGCACGAACCGTGGTCTGCCGTATCGTTTCACCGTCTGCACGAGTTCCTGCAACAGCCTCCCCGACGATTTATCCGAGAGCTGCTGCAATCGTAGGCAGGCACGACTGGCATGATCGACGACGGCCAACGCGAGATGCGGCTGGCCGTGCCGATCCGTCTTCATCAACAGATCGCAGCCCCAGATCCGATTGCGTGGGAAGGGGCACGGCACGCGATGTTTCAACTTCCGGCGCGCCTCATAAATCAGATAGTGGTGGCGCCGGCACAGGTCCGCCACATAAGTCTTGCTCACCATCATGTCCCGCCTGACCGTCCAGCGCCGATTAAAATGATGGGCAATCGTCCGGCAACCCGCCTGCGGCATGAGCGCCTTCAGTCTCACCACTTCATTCCGCACCCACTTGGGCTTGGGCTCTAAGCGGAATGTCTGAGGCCGCACTGGCTTCCGTGCCCATCGTCGCCGCGCGGGTCGCGTGAGCCACTGGCGGAACCAGCGGAGCACTCGACGACACATTGTGAGCAATCGAACAAACCACGTCCTGATGGTGGAGTCCTCCTCGGTCTGTTGGGTGAAGAGGGGCGAACGATCAGGGGCGTTTGAGAAGGGTGATGAAGACGGCTGCAGAAACGACTGGCACTCCGCTGTACTGTGGAGCCTCGAAGTCTTGATCGCCAGTCACGAAATATTGTGGCGTCGGCTGCGTCGCCATGAGATCGAGGAATATCTGATCACGCTCGTCTCGGATTGACAGGTCACTCCTCACTGGTGTGACGAGATCTATTTGATGGCGTAGGTCATCGACAAATCTCGTCAGCGTGATGCGCGATCGGGAGACATACCGTTGGAGGGAGGGGCGTCGGAGCACCGTGGCAAGTTCGGCGAGGGTTGCCTCGCTCATCACGGCGACGAGTCGCCCATCTCGGAGTGCATTGAGGATCTGTGCCGGAGGACCCGTCTGAGTAATCAGACCCGACACCAGGATATTGGTATCAAGGACGACGCGCACGCTGTTTCCGGACGGCGGCTACTTCGGCGGCAATCTGCTCAGAGGTGAGCGGGCCAAGTTCTTGGGCTGCTCGACGCAATTTGCGAATCATCTGCGTCAACCGCTGACGGCTGGCTTTTCGCTCGGGCGCCTCCAGGATAACCATATGGGCTCCTCGCCGAATCGAGACCGGCTTGCCCCAGCCTTTGACCCAGCTTGAGGGAATGACCATGCCTTCTTTGGTGTACCGGACCGCTTTCATACAACTGGTGCCTCCTGCCTTTCCCAACGGGCGGAGTATAGCATAGCGGCGTGATCATCTCCATCCACGACACGGAGGGTACCGTGTTGATCGCGACCTTCTGGTGGCAAGCCACGACGAATCTCCTGCTCAGCGTAACCGACGCCCTTTCGCGCAAGACGGCCTACACCTATGACAGCAAGGGCAATGTGCTGACAGTCACGAAGCTCCATGGCACCGGCAATGCCGTGACGACCACCTTCACGTATGAGTCAACGTACAATCAGGTCGCCACGGTGACCGATCCGCTGAGCCATACGACCACGTTGGGCTACGATGCCACAGGGAATCTCACAACCATCACGAATGCGCTGAGCAAGACCACCACGATCACGGTCGATACACAAGGCCAGCCGCTCACGATC
>CBDDRH010000202.1:0-6310 GCA_965233025.1 uncultured bacterium | reverse complement strand
GTCGGCTAGTGATTCATCACTAAGTAGTCGTTGGCGAAACAGCTTGATAGGCCTTCGTGTTTCCGGCACCTTGTCCACCCATGGGGCCGTCGCCGCCTCAACACTTCGAACAATGGCTCCGGCCCGATCGGGGGCATGTCTAGCAATAGAAAACGCAGATTCATCAAACCCTTCTGCCAGACCAAAGAAGATTCCGGCCAACTTGTGTGCACCAAACTCTAGAGTCGCTAGCTTTCTTGGTGTGGCAGCGGGAGCGAGCCGTGCCACGTAGTTGTCAAAACAATGCCCTTCCCTGCGAACCTCATTTAATGCCGCTAGTTTGGCGACAGCATCGTGTAACTGAACGCCTTGGCTGTCCGTCACCCGGAGTCGGATAACCCTGGCTCCAGATAGGCCTCCGCCCAAACTGGACACCACGCATCGCACGCCTTGGAATTTTTTTGCGAAAATTCTGATCAAACGAGTCTCGGCAAGGCTCAGGTCCAGTCCTCCACGATCAAGTTCAACATCGGAAAGGGCTTCGATTGCATTCGCGATAGGGCCAAGTATCGTTGGGCATTCGTTAACCCTGTACTTCGTTAGAAAGTCGATGGTTCCTGTTGGTCGACCTTCGCTCCATATGTCAATCCGTTCCTGGTTTCTCAACAGATTCGGAATGAAATCTTCTGCGGGCGATCCGGTCAGAACGAATATAGGTGTACCTGGAGCAACAAATCGAATCCTGTTGAAGACATCATGACCGTGTTCCGGCTCCGCATCCAGCGCTCCCGTGACCGTGGGTATTTTTAGATCAAGGATAACGAGATCAAGAAACTCTTCATCGAGTCGAGCAAATGCCTCGTCGCGGCTGCGCGCCACCCTTAAGTCGCAACCACCCGGCAAGGCGACAAGCATGCTCCGAATTTCTTCAATGAAATCGTCATCATCTTCAATGAGAAGCACATGAATCGTCATCGCTCCCACCGTATTTCAAAGTGGGCACCTCCTTCCGCAGCCGGCTGAAGGGTGCAGGAACCGCCGAGGGTCTCGATTGCCTGCCGAGCGATAGCCAGACCGAACCCGCTGTGACCGCGTTTGGTCGTCTTGCCGATTCCAAATGCCGACTCGACAGGCCCCACGATGCCGTTTCCGCGGTCTAGTACCGCCACCCAATAGTCCACGTCAGTTTCACCCCACGTGACGATGATCGGATGGGGCTCACCGAAACCAAGGGCGAGGACTGCGTCAATGGCGTTGCGAACGCCATTTGACACGGCAAGGCGGACCAAAGACAGATCGTTGGTGATCAAGAACGGCCTGCCGCCAAGCAAGGACACGTCTAGCGGTCGCTCTCCAACTTCCGTTGCAACAATATCGGAAAGGAGTTCGGCCAGATCGAACTCTCCTGGCTTGGGGACCGCTGATGCCCCTTTCAATTGCTCAATCGCTTCAAAAACACGCTGCAGGTTCTCTACATATACCTTTGTCTTGGAACTCTCAAACTTCGGGATTTCTCGCGCCGCCGACGATGCAAGAAGACCCACAGGAGACGCTATCTCATGGAGTATTTGACCTGTGATCTCTTGTGTAACTTCGTTCTTGATTTGCGTTCGCACATCAGGAGGAATCTGGAACTCTTCCACGGGGCTACTTGCCGCCTGGGGCCGAACGCTCGTCGCGCGCTTGACCGCAAGATTAAGACTTGTACGCACGTAGGAGACCGTCTCGCCTAGTAATGCTTTGCGAAGAATCTGAATATCGGCAGGCTCGCTGCAGCGCGCGAGGACTCGCGCCGCCTTCAAGCGATCATGTGCTGAATCAGCCGACAGTTTTGCGAGCGCTTCATCTCGCGTCATGATGTCGCATGTTCACTGTAGAATTCCGCGCGTCGTTTGAAGGCTTCAGCACCACCTTCCATTATGGTTGTAATCGCATCGACAACGGAAGGGTCATTAAGATCTGATGCTAAAACGGGAAATCCGCGCTTCCCGTCTGAGGCAAGTTGAACGACTTTCTCAGCGTTGCCGAGCACGGGTATATTGGCGTTATGTGTTGAGAAGATGATCTGGCTTTCAGGGTCACGGGCCAAAATCGAAACAATCAGCGTGTCGGCTATGAAAGCATTATCAATGTGGTCTTCCGGCTGATCGACAATAAGGATGCGGTCAGTATGCCGGAGAACTAGGGGAAGGATGACAGTACAGCGTTGGCCCGTAGAAAGCATACCGATGTCTTTGTAATCTGCGCCATCCAAAAGCTGCAATGAAACCGTATCCTCAACCGCTGCTGTCGCCAAACTGCCTAGATCAGATTCACGTAGCTGGGCCAAGGTGCGGGCGGCTCGATCCTTGGCAATACCGGTAGCGTCGGCTACAAGCTCGAAATCATTTGTGTCGACGGCTTCAAGTAACTCGCGCGGGCTGATCTTCTCAGCTAGCACTAACGAGAGTTCGTTGTAACGCAGCCCGCTGCCTCGCAGGGTGTCCGCGATAGCGGCGGCAAACGTTTCAAACTGACCAGCACGAGACGCCTTAACGCAAATGCGGGGTCCCAGCGTTTCGGACAATTTTCTCGCGACTTCACTGCGCGCGCTAAAACGGCCTTCCCTAATTGAGTCAAGCCTATCAAGCGCAGCGCCCCGCTGAGCCAAAATATCCTCGAGGGACTTTTGTCTCTCTGTGAGCACATTTGATAGAGAGTCGAGCTGAGCTTTGCGTTCTCGAAGCTGTTGTCCCTGACGAATGATTGCGCCTGCCCCTACTTGGAGAGACTCGATTTCCTTTCTTAACTGCCTCGCCTGCTCTTCGAACTTGATCTTGGCATCAGCATAAGTTTGGAGACGCGCATGGGCGTCATCGGTCGCACTTTGGATCTCATGCACGGCCTTCTCCAAATACTCTTTTGCGCGCTGGATATTTGCTCGGCTATTCGCCAATGGATCAGGTCCTGCCGCTTCAGGCCAAGGCTCAACGGATGGCGATCCAGACAGTACTCTGGAAATAGACGACCGCCAGCTCGACAATGACTGGTGATAGCGTTCAATAACCCCAACGCCGACAGCCGCTGCCGTAATGTTGGTAGAAATGACATCTAGCTTGCCTTTCTTCTCCTTTGCATCAGCAGAGACCTTCGCCAGTTCTTGCTCCTTCGGAGAAAGGTCAGCAATCAGCTTCTCAAGAGCTGGCACTTCTCCTATCTGTCGAAGCAATTCCTCAATTTCACGGCGCAGCGCCTCCGCTTCAGCGGTCAGCGAACGTACCTTAGAGACTTCTCCTGCTTCCAGGGCATCCGCGGCTCTTTGATCGCCAGTGAAGCTGTCAAGTAACCTGAGCCTGCCTTGAGCTTGCAGACCAACAGTCTCAATTTCTGTCTGTGAGAGAATAATGGGACGAATAATGGGGCCTGAGCCGCGAGGTGATTCATCGGCGACAGTCCGTGTTACGAGTACTTCTCGATCTCCATCCGACAAAGTGACCGTAACTTGCCCACTACCGAGCACCGAAAGCGCGTGATCACGGCTGCGTCTTGTGGATTCTGGGGTGTAACCTTCTACCTTCAAGCAAAAGCGAATGAGTTCGATAAGGGAAGTCTTCCCGGTACCTCGCTCACCGATAATCACGTTCAAACCTCGTGCGAATGATACGTCGAGGCCGTCAAGGAATCCCTCCTCGATTTGGACCCGTTCAATATGCATCGGCGAAACCTGCGGACTCTGTTTCTTTGAAAGAATCATCTGGAAGGCAGTTCAATATCATTCTTATTGCTCCTTGTACTGTCGGAAATTGGTGGCAAGGTCTGCGAACGACTTCGGGCTGTATCGGTTGAAGCTCTCCTCATCGACGAACACGAAGTCATACGTCACGTCCGACTGCACGCGGTTGATGTCTTCGCACCATTGTTTGAGGCGCGCAGTCTTCAAGGGAACATCTAGATCTTCCTGTCCCTTAGTCTCCACAATGACGATGCTTTTGTTACTCAGTTTGACGAGAAAATCGGGGTAGTAGTTCGAGATATCGCCGTCGGCGTTGACGTAGTCGAGCTTGAAGTGGACCGCGAGATAGTTCTTGGCGTAGGACACCACGTCCGGACAGATTTCCAGGAAGCTCGCAAACTGAAGCTCCAGATGGCTATCGCCGATAACACGATTGAACACACTCTTCTTCGGGATGAGATAGCCCTGATCCTTCACGACGAAGGGCCGCGTCTGGCGCAGCTTGATGGTGTCACGAATTTCGGCATCGCCCTTGTCGCGCACGGTCAGGGCGTTGATGGCCTTCTTGAAGGTTTCGATCAGAGTCTTGGTGGCAGCGAGTTCCGACAGGTTGCGCAGCGTGTTGGGATGCTCAAGATCGACGGCCTGATCGAATAGCTGCGACTTCACGAAGGCCTTAACCTTCCCGAACAGCACGTCATAGCCGCTGACCAGACGCAACTCCTTCATGATTGTCTGTGTGAAGTACCCGAGAACGCTCCGATAGTCCGCGACGCCTGCCGAATCAAGTATTGTTGTATGCGTTACCTCGCGGGTCGTGATGTCCTTGAAAACGATCTCGCGCTGTTCTTCCTCGCTAAATTGCCGATAGGGTACGCGCTGATGCCCCATCGCGGTTGTATCCAGATCGGCAAGGTTCTTGTATTCCCGGTAGATGCGCGGCGTGAGCAGCGGTATCTCGATATCCAGCGCCTCGATATCCTTGTTCTCGTTCTCATTGTCGATTTCGACAACAAGCGGTGTCTTCGGCTTGGCGCCTTCACCCATCGCCGCACGTTCGAGTTCAACGCCTTCGGCCTGTATGGACTCAACAAAGTCCATGAAGGCATCCGTCCCGACGAGACTGACATATTCCTCCAGGCCGCCGGGATACATCTTGCGTAGGCCTCGCCCCAGCGTCTGTTCGGGCAGGATGTTGCTCTTGGCTGAATAGGCACGCAGGCCGACAATGGTGGTCACGTTCCGAACGTCCCAGCCTTCCTTGAGCATGAGAACGGAGACGATCGCTTTGTATGGACTGGCCGGGTCGTCTATCTTGTTGGACTGTTCGCGCAGCTTATCCAGCTCTTCCTTCGCCTTGCCAGTCTGCGCCTCGGATATCTCGCCATTATTCTTGGTGTGAATGACCAGAACCGCGTCCTTCAGATCGGGATAGCGGCCTTCCAGATACGCGGCCACGTCGTCGCAGTTCTTCGTGTCGTCGGTCATGACGAACAGGATGGCTTTCTTGCCGAGTTTCTCATGCTCGGCAAAAGCCTTGCGCCATTCGATGACGCCGAGGTCGATATAGTCGGCGTATTTCTCAGTATATCTGGCACTTTGGCGCTCGGACAGTTTGGCCCGGCTGGCGGCATCGGGCAGGACCGGATGCTTCACCACGTTCTGCGAAATCGCCTCGACCAGCGGATAGTCGGACACGGTCTGTACGAAGATGGCGCCGTTGTTGTGCTTCGGCGTAGCCGTCAAATCCACCTGTAGAGCAAGCTCTCCGCCCTTCTGCAAGAGCCTGTTGTGGATGTCCTCAATGGATTTGAACCAGGCCAACCTGGAATCATGGATGTGATGGGCCTCGTCGTTGAGCACCATCAGCTCGTCGATGTCGCGGACAATCATGCCGAGGTCCACGCTCGAGTCCGTGGTAGCCCCGGTCGGGCGCTTGCCGAAGAAGTAATCCATCGTGTTCTCGTCGTCGGGCGACGGCGGGATATCGTCGCCAGAATAGACACGGTGGATATTGGTCAGGAATATGTTGCCGGTGGCATGAGTGACGCGCACGTCATCCTGCTTGTGCAGGGTAAGCTGAAAATCGTCGCGCCAGTTGCGCCCGTCAAAACCGTTGTCAGGCAGCACCGGGTCCTCGAAGAAAATGCGCAACCCCTGAAAATCGTGATAGATGCGATCTAGCACAATAATGTTGGGGGCGATCACGAGAAAGTTGCGCGCAAGTGCGGAATCCGGCTCATAGAGCTTGTGAAAAAAGCTCCATCCCAGTGCGAGACTCATCACTTTGGTCTTGCCGGTGCCGGTCGCCATTTTGAGGACAAAGCGCCGCCATGTCTCATCGAACATGCCGGCCGACACGGCGCCCGAGCTGTCAAAACGCATCAGGTCAAACTTGTCCTTCACCCCGACAACATCATAGAGATAGATGATCGTCTCCAGCGCCTCACGCTGGGCAAAGAAATACTGAAACTCCGCCATGGTGCCGTCAGCCTGCGGCAGCAGGTGCGGTTCCTTGAACCACCAGTTCAGCAGGCTCTTGCTGGTGTCGCACGCGCCGACATAGCCGCCGTCGCGAAACTCTTTCACCTTCTTGCGAAGCTGCGCCACCAGCGGCGG
>CBDDRH010000201.1:0-33260 GCA_965233025.1 uncultured bacterium | reverse complement strand
AGCAGAAAGGGCGATGACGCATGACCGTTGCAGAACTCATTACCCTTTTTCGACTGCGCACCACGACCGAGCGACGGCGTGAAGATCCCCGCCATGCCCACTGGTGGGTCGAGCATCTTGGGCTCATGCCGGTGGCAGACTTATCCACGGCGCGCATCCTTGAGGCGTGTGAACACTTACGGACCACGGGACGGACCGGCGTCCGTTCCGGGTCCACCGTGGCCTTCTACCTCCGCTTTCTTCGCCGTGTGACCGCCTGGGCCACCGGGGCGCTCTATCTGTCGGTCGATCCCTGCGCGGCTATCCCGCTCCCCAAAGAGCCCGCGATGCCCATGCGGGTTCTGACTGAGGATGAAGAGCAGCAGCTCTGTGCGGCGCTCGGGCGCCCCTATAACCTCTGGGTCCGCTTTGCAATCCTGACTGGACTGGAACAGTCGGAGCAATTCACGCTGTTGTGGCGGTCGGTGGATCTCGACCGGTGCCTGGCGCTGGTTCCCCAGTCCACCACGGGCACGCTGATGGAACTGTCGTTGCCAACCGAAGCCGTCACGATTCTGAAGGCCCTCCGCCAGGACTCGCCGACCTCGGCGTGGGTCTTTGCCGATCCTCTGCACCCCACACGGCCGGTTGATCCGCATAACTTCTATGTCAGTCGATGGACCCGCACCATTGAACGTCTCGGCATGGCGCGCCTGGCCTGGAAGGACTTACGACATACGTGCGGGGTCCGCTTAGCCAAGCAAGGGATTCCGGTGAGCGAGATTGCGACCTTTCTCCGTCAACGGGAAGTGCGACAAGCCTATCGCTATCGGGCCTGGCAACCGGGGGCCATTCCGAAGAAGCCGCAGCCCAACCATCCACGGGCGCCAGTCTTCGCCGATGTCCAGGCGATGGATCTGCAGGCGCTCCTCCAACGAGATACCACCAAGGACCCGCTCACGCTGCGCGAGCTGGCCCGACTCTATGCCGTGCATCACCTACGCGACAGGCCGGCCCGAGAGCCGTTCGAGCGCATCTTCCGGCAATTCTGGCAACCCTGGGCCGATCGGCCAACCGACTTGCTCACGAAAAAGGAGGTCCGCATCTGGTATATGGGCCTCGCCCACATTCCCGGCCATGCGAATAAAGCGGCCACAATGTTGCGGGCGCTTTACAACTGGGCCGATCGCATGGAACTGGTGACGGTGAGCAATCCCGTGCTGCATTTGCTCCGCTATCGGCAAGTGCCGCGGGAACGGTTTCTCTCCGTGGAAGAGGTGCAGCACTTCGTCGCGGGCCTCCCGCATCTGCCGCTTAAACCACGCGCCTATCTCCTGCTGCTTCTCCTAACGGGCGCGCGCCGGTCTGAAGCCCTGGCGATGCGATGGCAGGACGTGGACTGGCCCTCGCGGATCTGGCGCAAACCTCACACGAAGAATGGGGCCTCGCATCATGTGCCGCTCCCGGTGCAAGTCGTGGAGGTCCTTCAACAACTGCCCCGACGGTCAGAATGGGTGTTTCCCGGGGACGACGGGCAGCACTGGTCAACGGCCAGCGTCGAGAAACTGTGGGGGCTGGTTCGCCGCCGCTGGAACCTGCACGATGTACGGCTCCATGATCTTCGCCGCACCTGTGCGAGCTTCCTGGCGATCGCCGGGGAGAATTTGCCGACGATTCAGAATGTCTTGAATCATCGCAGTCTGACGCCGACAAGCATCTATGCCCGGTTGAATACGAAGGCCGTTGATCGGGCGCTGCAAACTCAGGCGAATTTCATAACCGCGCTACAATGTGCCCCGGCTCATGCCGTCCTAGCCCTGGAAGCTCATGGAGAAATGGCCGGATCCGCTAGGGAGATTCCGCATGGGCACGGTCTGGAGGGTACGATACTGTGAAATTGCTTGAGAGGCCGGGATGGAAAATTGCTGGTGCATGTGGGAGCCTCGTGCACGAGCCGTACAAGCATCGGGTTCTCTCGGGTAAGGCTCGATTCCGAAAGGGGTCGGGCCTTTGTTTTATGGTGCCGCGCGAGGAATGGCCGGGGTGATGAGCGGTTGATCTTGTACAGTGCTCAGAGGTACGGTTGCTGGCACGGTTGGAGAAGCTAACTGAGGCAATATTGGCCATGCAAAACAGGAACACCGGTCCTCGAAGAATACAGCGTAACGCAGAACGACTTGAAAGACGGCGATCTTTGCAGCGGGTCATAGATGCCATTGGGACACGTCGAATGAGTGCCGAAGACATCAGGGCAATGTTAGGTCGTATCATGAAAGATTGCTTATCTGGCGTCATTACGCCGGCGGAAGCGAACAAGATGACGAAGGCCGTGAATGATAGGACGAAACTCGGAAGAAGGGCGATTCTTAAATAAAATGGACTGCGAGGGGTGCATGGATTTACCACATTGGGTGAGGGACGACGTCGAGCAGCTGCCGAATGAGTTCACGGGCCAGATCGTCATTGAGTGTTGGTGCGGGGGTGTGACGCGGATCGATACCAAGACGATCCGCCGGGCACCAGGTGGGATGAAAAGGGACGATCGTAAATAATGATCTTCGTATAGGCCTGTGTCCTCGTTAGGCATCACTCCTTGAACAGCCTGGATTTCTGATCAGGTGTTCAAAGTGAGCGCTCATTCCTCCACCAGCCTTATGTGGGCGCACCTGCTCGTTGCACTCGCCACACCGGAAATTGAGGGCGCTGCTGCTGCCCTCCCTCATCTGCAATGCCTCTTCAATGGGAATCTCTTGATTATTGAAACTACATGTCGTGGCTCTGGCCATCATTCATTCCGCCTAGTGTCTTGTGACTGGAAGGGCGGCCCATTCTAGGAGGGTAGATACGGAAGCACAAGGGGGATCGGACAAGCGGGTAGTGGTCAGTTTGAAATCCTCAAACTATGTGCATATCAATCGAAAGCCTAGCTTTGTTTGTCGCGGCTTGTTCCGCTTCTGACTTTGAATCAAATGCTCCATCCGCAGAACCCCTTTGTTTCCATATCTCTGAATCCGAGTCGATAATAAATTCGCAGATCCACCTTCCATCATCCTGTCTGCGTGGATAGAGATCAATTTTTAGTCCCCTATATGTTATATATTCCGGCATTTCGTCAGCCCACTTCTAAAACGCAAGGGAGCCCAATGATGAAGATGATAATGGGGAAACTTCAAGGAGCTGCCTGAGGCGTGCGATGCAACAATTGATCAATAAACCCATGAAGACGTGCTTGGTTTATTTCTTTGCCGAGTGCCAAAAGCTCTGACGTCACCTTTTCGACTTCATCTCTCGTTGGAGCAGGCCCCCAGGAATGATCCTCTGACTTCATAATAGGCTCCTTTGCGGTACTAACAGACCAGGCAGAGTGGAGGTACCCGTTTCTTTTGTCCGTCAATCGCGATGCCGCGCCGATTAAGGCATCGAGCCTTGTTGTTTCAGACCCAGTAGGTTTCTTTTCTAGGAAAAGGCGGCGGACTCTCTGACGAGTATCTGACGTCCGCTCTTTGCTGGTCGCATCGAGAGCTTCCTTTATGGAAAGCCCCGATAATGTCTTGACGGTATATCGCCAAACTAGTTCAAGCTGAGTATAAGCAATCGCCATGCGGCCTAGGGCTTCGAGTAGGTCAGGATGATTCGGGATCGCTAATTCCAACATCACAGGTGGCGAACTGTGCCCACTCCCCAGCGGTGCTGCAGAGACTTCGTAGTTCATTGTGATTGTCCTCCTCTCCGCTCCTCTCGGTCCTGCCGCGCGCATTCTACACTGGTTCTACCAGGCAAACGAAATGCTGAAAAAAAGTGGTGGAAATCTGGCGGGGAATTCATGGCGAAATCGAGGGAAAACTCAGGAAACTGGGGGAACAGCAGAAATGCTTTTCCCCCAGTATTCATGCTATGTTACGCATGCTTTCAAGCGTTTGTGAGAGAGCCTTGATTCAGTTTTCGAGACTGCCCGATTCGGCCACTCTCGCACCTCTCCGCAGGCGAAAGATCACGTATAATCACATACTTACCTGTCGTGCCGCAAGAGGAACGACTTTGCGGCATAAAGCTGTTGTGAAATGCCTTACATACTTTCGATGAGTATATCGTGCGAAGATCGCGCCCGCATAACGAGACGGCTTGCAAAGGTGTGTCGGAATGAGTGGAGTGAGAGCCCTGTTCCGGCAAGTTCGGCATCCTAACAGGCCTTTGTAAAGGGCTTGTCTAGCGATTGATACGGCTGGCCGTTCGGTTGACTGAACACGAACTCACTTCGGCTTTGCGCTTTGCGGTGTTGGAAAGGGAAGGCTAAACTTGACCCCTGTCTGAGCGCCTGGGGTTACTGTTTCTTACCACACTTCCCTGCTCTCAAGAGGGGGGGATTTTTTCTGGAATAATAGCCCTTTGGAGGGATGTTATTCACCGCGCATTGCTGACAGAATGTCGCGCGGTTCTTCCCTACAACTAGACGAGGACTAACGATGGAAAAGTCTTCTTCTCTGCCTCGGGTTATCCATAGCCTCGCTGATCTCTTTGAGTTTTCTTGCCGGCGAGACCCGGAGGGACTCGCCTATGCCTTGGTTCGTGACAACCTCGAACTTGATAGTCGGCTGACCTATTGGCAGCTCGAAAGCAAGGTGCGCTTGCTTGCCGACCGTCTTGCACGCGAGGCTCAACCAGGAACGAGAGCCCTTCTTCTTTATCCATCAGGGCTTGATGTAGTTTGCGCGTTCTGGGCATGTATGTGTGCTGGTCTTGTACCGGTTCCTGCCCCTGCTCCTGACCCCGTCAGGCTGAAGCGCAGCCTGCCAAGGCTTCTCGCCATTATCGAAGATGCTCAGGTGTCGCTTGTGCTCACAACCGCTGGTATCGCGACGGTTTCCTCGGATCTCTTGATCGCGAAGGATGGGAGCCAGATCGAATGGATGGCCACCGATCAACCCTATGATCGCGCCGATGTGGTCGAGTTGCCCCGTCTCAATGAAACCGCCTTGGCCTATTTGCAATATACCTCAGGGTCTACTGCCACTCCTCGCGGCGTCATGGTCAGTCATGGAACTGTGCTCTCTCATTGCAAGGCCTTGAGTCTGGCCGGAGGGGTGTCGGACAGTAGCCGGTCGCTCTGTTGGATGCCGTATTTCCACGACTATGGATTACTGCATGGAATCATCGCCCCGTTCTATGCCGGTATCCCTGCCTATTTGATGTCGCCTGTCACGTTTCTCAGACGACCGCTGCGTTGGCTTGAAGCGGTGTCTCGATTTGCCATCACTCACAGCGGTGGACCAAATTTTTCCTACGAGTCTTGTCTCCGGGCTGCACGACAACAGGAGGGGTGGCAGGCTGATTTGAGTACGTGGATGGTCGCAAGTTGCGGCGCGGAACCCATCCATGCGGATACAGTTGAGCGATTTATCGAAATCTTTGGACCGCAGGGATTCCGGCGAACCTCGTTTGCGCCAGCCTATGGACTCGCCGAGGCCACGCTGGTGGTGACGATGAAACGGACTGAGGCTGAGCCGACGTTCTTGACCCTAGAAGCAGAGGCAATAGCTAACTCGATCGTCAAAGAGTCTTCTGCGTCTGCAAAAGGGACGCGGACATTGGTCGGATGCGGGGAACCTCTCGCAGGAACTCGCGTATTGATTGTGAATCCCAAGACACGGAACTCATGCCAGACCGGTGAAGTGGGAGAAGTGTGGTTGGCTGGGACCGGTGTCGCGACCGGATACTGGAGGAGGCAGGAAGAAAGTGAGGCTACTTTTAGGGCTACTCTCGCTGGATCTAGCGAGGGCTCCTATTTACGAACTGGAGATCTCGGATTCATTCATCGGGGAGAACTGTTTCTGACTGGTCGACTCAAGGATCTGATCATTGTGCGAGGGAAGAACTATTACCCCAATGATTTGGAGTGGACAGCCGAGCAAGCGCACCCGGGATTGCGGCGAGGGTGTGGAGCGGCCTTCTCGATTGAAAGGGAGAGTGGAGAGCGAGTGGTGCTGGTCTATGAGATCGAGAAGGGGTTGCCTGAGTCCGACATGCGGGAGGTGATGAATTGTGTTCGTCGCGCGCTGGCTGACGAGTATGAACTGGAAGTCCACACTGTGCTGTTGGTCAAGTCGGGAACGATTGCGAGAACCTCCAGCGGTAAAATTCAGCGGCATGCCTGTAGGGCAGATTTTGAGTCCGGACAACTTGTCGTGGTTGGGACGAGTATGCTGGGGGCGGTCGAAGAGGAGCAGAGCATTGAGCTGAGCGAGACTCCACGAACTCCCGTCGAGAAAATGTTGGCTCATATCTGGCAGGAGGTATTGGGAGGACCTGAGCCACGACGCCATGAGAACTTCTTCGCGCTCGGGGGTAATTCGTTGCTTGCTGCTCAGGTTGCGGCACGAATACTCGATGTCTTTCACATCGAACTCCCTATCAGTGTCGTCTTTGAATACCCGACATTTTCCGCGCTAGCCACTCATATCAAAAAGTTGAACGCTGCCGTGGGAAGGCTTGGATTCTCAAGCGACGGCGGGGTGCAGATTCCCCTCGTGCCGCGTTGTCTTGCATTGAGACAAGGCAGGATGCCTCTCAGCTTCGCACAGCAGCGAAGCTGGTTCTTGGAGCAGGTTCATCCTGGCAGCTCGATTAATCATATCTCCATGGGTGTGCGTATACGGGGTCCTCTTAACTGCGAGATGCTGGAGCGGTCGATACAAGAAATCATTCGACGGCACGAGATTTTGCGAACCCGATTTGGATGGGAGAGGGGCGAGGGATTCGCAGAAGTATCCGCTGAGATGGCCTTCACGATGAGACGGCACGATCTCCAGGCACTGAACCATGCCGAGCAAGAAATGGAGGTCCGACAGTTCTTACGAACAGAGGCCGAGCAACCGTTTGATTTAAGGAGCGGGCCGTTACTTAGGATTGCGTGCGCGGCACTCGACCATGATCAGCATGTTCTGGCACTGACATTCCATCATCTCATAGCCGACGGGTGGTCGCTTCATGTATTTTTCAAGGAATTGGCGCTACTCTATGAATCGGGCGACGAGGTTCGAGGGGCTCGACTATCGCAGTTGAAAGTTCAGTATGCGGACTATGCGAATTGGCAAGGAACCAGGCTGAATCAAGGCCTTCGCGAGGTACATCGAGAATACTGGATCGGACAGTTGCGCGGTGCCCATCCGCCTGCCGAGCTACCGGTCGACCGTCCGCGGCCGCGGATGCGGACGTTTGAGGGAGGCGTGCGGTCACAGTCCCTCTCCCCGGGACTTGTAGCTGCGCTGGATCTGTTCTGCCAACAGCAAGGTGTGACCACCTTTATGGTCCTGTATGCTGTTTTTGTGACGTGGCTGCATCGTTACACACAAGAATCTGACATCGTAGTTGGATCGGTGGTGACCGGCAGGCGTCGTGTGGAGTTCGAGGACGTGATCGGGAATTTTGTGAATACGGTGGCGTTGCGGGCTGAACTCTCGAGCGAACTTACCGGACAAGATCTCTTGAAACAGGTATGCCGTGTAGTAACAGATGCGTTGGATCATCAAGAACTGCCTTTTGAAGAGGTGGTTGAGGCGTTGTCATTACGACGTGAGGGGACACTTTCTCCACTCTTCAACGTGATGATTGTGTGTGAAGATAACCCCTTGCCTGCGTTCAAAATTAGGGATCTTGAGTCGACCCATCTCCCCTGGGAGCTGACCTCGTTAGAGTTCGACTTGGTCTTGATGGTCGTGAACAAGGGGAAGGGCTTGGAACTGGCGTTGCTCTTTGATTCCATGATTTTTGATGATTCGACGGTCAGTCGCATGTTGGGACAGCTTGAGATGCTTCTGGGGGAATTCATCAAGAAACCTGAGGCCCGTCTTGGCGAACTTTCGTTACTGACGGAGGAGGAACGTCGGAATATTTTCCTGGAATGGAACCACGCTAAGACCCCGGTTCCGTTTTCTGCCGGTATCCATGCTCTCATCGAGGCACAGGTTGGGAGAACTCCTGACGCGGTCGCGGTCAGCTGCGGAGACGAGTCCCTTAGCTATCGAGAATTGAACCGACGTGCGAACCGAGTTGCCCGTGCCTTACAGAGATTAGGGGTATGCGTCGATTTGCCGGTAGGCCTCTGTGTCGAGCGCTCGATAGCCGGAATCGTGGGTCTCTTGGGTATTCTTAAGGCGGGGGGTGGCTATGTTCCTTTGGACCCATCACTCCCCGATCACCGCCTCCGGTCCATGCTCAATGATGCAGAGGTTTCTATAGTGGTGACGCAGGCGCACCTCCGTCGCCATCTGCATAGTTACGGCGGCCAGGTATGCGATGTGGAGATGCTCTGCAAACCTACAATAAGCGAAGAGGACGAGAATCTTGGGGATCCCGTTCTCCCGGATCAGCTTGCCTATATCATGTACACATCAGGTTCGACCGGGGGGCCCAAAGGTGTGGCCGTGACACACCGCAATCTGGCCTGTTCTCTTCGTGCCAGACTTCGTTATTACCCGGAGCCGGTGGCTGGGTTTTTGCTGACTTTCTCGCTGGCCTTTGATGGATCCGTGATAGGTATTTTCTGGACGTTGTTGCAAGGGGGGCAAGTAGTCATTTCCTCTGAGGCCGCCCATCGCGATCCCGCAGCGCTTGCTGCGCTCGTCGAGCATCACAGCATCTCGCATGTCGCGTGGGTGCCCTCTTTATACAATGCCGTGTTGGGTGAAGCCTTGACTGCCCAGTTGGATTCACTTCGCATCGTCATTACCGGCGGGGAGAGTCTTCCCCTTAAACTTGTCCGACGGCACTATCAGCTCCTGCCTCACGCCACCCTGTACAACGAGTATGGACCTACGGAAGTCACGGTCTGGTGTAGCGTGTATCAAACCACCCGTCAGGAAGTGGGAGCTCGAGTACCGATAGGAAAACCGATCGACGATACACAGCTCTATGTGCTGGATGCGGATCTGGAGCCGGTTCCCATAGGCGTACCGGGGGAGCTTTATATAGCGGGAGATTGTTTGGCTCGTGGGTATGTGAACCAACCGCAGTCGACCCAAGAGAAGTTTCTTGCCCACCCTCATGTGGCTGGTGCCAGAATCTATCGGACCGGAGACCGAGCGCGATACCGCGAGGACGGCAATGTGGAGTTTCTTGGGCGGCTGGATCAGCAGGTCAAGTTGCGTGGGTACCGGATCGAATTGGGTGAGGTCGAAGATGTGCTGAGTAACGCTCCGGGTGTGTATCGGGCTGCGGTTCTGCTTCGACAGGATACGCCTGAGCAGCAACGACTGGTCGGTTATGTGACCGGCCAGCCAGAGCTCAAATCGCTGCTCGATCAGATTCGGAGTTATGTCGTGGCCAGATTACCACAGTACATGGTGCCCGTTATCATTGTATGGGTGGATGTCATGCCACTTACGGCAACAGGAAAAATCGATCGATATGCTCTTCCTGTTCCGGAAGAGACAGCAGGCCAAGCGGCAAGCAAGACCGCTCCGAGGAATCAGGTAGAAGAGGCGTTGGCCGAGCTGTGGAAGTCTGTTCTTGGTGTACCAGAGGCAGGTATCCATGACAATTTTTTTGAGCGAGGAGGTCACTCACTTTTGGCCACACAGCTTATTTCACGGATGCACGAGGCCTTTAATGTCGAAGTCTCGCTCCGGATGTTTTTTGAACGACCGACTATCGCAGGGTTGGCCCAAGAAGTGATACGTTTGTGTCATGGGGAGCAGAAGATTCTAAAGATCCCGCCGATCGTACGAGTGTCACGAGATCAGCCTCTGCCACTTTCCTATTCTCAGCAACGGATGTGGCTCATGTACCAGCTGGCCCCTGATAGCACGGCCTATAACATGCCGTTTGCCTCACGACAGAGGGGATCACTCAATAAATCAGCTCTCCGACGTACTATTGACGCCATCTTCAGCCGTCATGAGGCCTTTAGGACGACATTCGCGATGACAGATGAAGGGCCGGTCCAAATCGTCAACCCCTTCCAACCTCCTCATTGGGTTGAAGTCGATCTCTCAAGGCTGAGGAGCGAAGAGCAATGGCGGGAGGCGGCTCGGCTTGTTGAGCATGAGGCGAGCCTTCCGTTCAATCTTGAGAAGGGCCCCTTGGCAAGGTTTTTATTGATTGAGATCGAACCAGAGGATCATGTGCTGGTGCTCACGATGCACCATATCATCGGAGATCAGTGGTCGTTCGGGGTGATCGGGAATGAATTTGCATCGTTCTACAATACATTCTGCCAAGGGACAACTCCTTCGGACAAGCCAGTGCCCCTTCAGTATGCCGATTATGCGGTCTGGCAGCGGCGTTGTCTCACTGACGAGTGGTTGAGCATGCAGTCGGATTATTGGCAGAAGAGGCTGGCGGGACTTTCAAGGCTCTCGTTGCCGACTGATTATCCTCGACCTGTGGTGCAAACGTTTTCCGGTTCGCATTGTGTGTTGGAGTTGCCGGCCTCGTTGATCGAACGACTGAAGCAGTTCAGCGCCGAGCGAAATGCGACGGTATTCATGACTCTATTGGCCTGTTTCCAGATCCTTTTATGTCGATATTCAGGCCAAAGTGATGTTGCCGTGGGTTCTCCAATTGCGAACAGGACTCAGTCCGCAGTCGAATCGATGGTTGGTTCGTTTGTCAACACGCTGGTGTTCCGTGCCGACCTCTCAGGCAACCCGCCGTTCGAAGAGATGCTCGAGCAGGTCCGTGAAACCGCGTTAGAGGCTTATGCCAATCAGGATTTTCCGTTCGATAAGCTCGTGGAAATCATGGGCTCGAATCGCGACCATAGTTCGGCTCCGCTGGTGCAAGTTCTCTTCAATTTAGCCAATGCTCCCATCGGGGAGATCAACGTCCACGGTTTGAGCTGGGTACCGTTTGAGGTGGAGACGAGAGCCTCGCAGTTTGACCTAAGTCTGACAATTGAAACGGAGATTGCCCGCAAAGCCTACTTGACGTTCAACACCGACCTCTTCAGGCGCCAGACAGTCGAACGGATGTTGGGGCAGTACAAAGTCCTGCTCCATAGCGCGTTGGCAAATCCCACAGCCAGGCTTTCTGAACTTTCAATACTTACGGAACCCGAGCGCAACCAGCTGTTGCAGGGCTGGAATCGCACGCAAAAAGACTATCCGCAGTCCGAATGTTTTCCGCAGATGTTTGAAGAGCAAGTCGAGAGGACGCCTGACGCCGTTGCCTTGTCGATGGGTCGAGAGACGTTGCGCTATGGCGAACTCAATTCCAGGGCCAATCAATTGGCACGCTATCTTCGAACGCTGGATGTTCAGCCCGGCGTGATGGTGGGTATTTGTCTCGAACGGTCATTGGAGATGGTCATTGCTGTGATGGCCGTTCTAAAAGCCGGTGGAACCTATGTCCCTCTCGACCCAGAATATCCCCGCAACCGGCTTCGGTTTATGGTAGAGGATGCAGCGGTTGCGATCGTGCTTACGTCTGAAGGTCTTTCCGATCGATTTGATTTTCAGGCCTGCCGCATCCTGTGTCTCGATCGGGAGCAGAACAAGATTGCACAGGAGATCGACCACGATCTTCCGCCGACCGCGACATCTCAAGATTTGGCGTACATACTCTACACCTCAGGATCAACTGGACAGCCGAAGGGAGTGGAAATCCCTCACCGGGCGCTGGTGAACTTCTTATGCTCGATGCGGCGGGAACCGGGATGTTCTGCTCAGGATGTGATGGTATCCGTGACCACGCTGTCCTTCGATATTGCCGGATTGGAATTGTTTTTGCCGTTGCTGGTTGGGGCTCGAGTAGAGATTGTCAGTCGAGCTGTTGCAATGGATGGAAGGAAATTACGGACACTCTGTGAAGGTGTGCAGCCGACAATCATGCAAGCGACCCCTGCGACATGGCGAATGTTAATCGAGGCAGGATGGGTGGGTAGCGAGAGGCTGACGGTGCTTTCCGGAGGAGAGGCCCTTCCGCCGGACCTCGCGACAACACTGCTGGATCGTAGCGCCGCTTTATGGAATATGTACGGTCCCACTGAAACAACGATTTGGTCCACCATCGCAAGAATCGAACGAAAAGATCAGGAGATTACCATTGGCCGACCTATTGCCAATACGGAACTATATATTTTGGATCAGTTCCTGCAGCCGGTTCCCATTGGAGTCTCTGGAGAACTCTATATCGGGGGTCATGGTTTAGCCCGAGGATATCGTAATCGCCCGGAGTTGACGAAGAAACAGTTCGTCCCCCATCCATTCTGGATAGAGCCCCACGCAAGACTGTATCGAACAGGAGATCTGGTTCGATATCGTCCAGACGGATGTATTGTGCATCTCGGTCGGTTGGATCATCAGGTTAAAATCAGAGGGTTCAGGATTGAATTGGGTGAGATAGAGGCGGTGTTGAGCCGCCATCCCGCCGTCAGTCAGGTGGTGGTGACACCATGGGAAGATAAAAATGGCCTTAAACATCTGACGGCCTACGTGGTGTGTCAGAAGGGGCAACCACGAAGCTCGACGGAGCTTCGCTCATTTGCGCGGACGTCGCTTCCCGATTATATGACACCTTCCTTCATTGTGTTTCTGGAAGCCATGCCTTTGACGGCCAATAACAAGATCGACATGCAAGCGTTACCGGTCCCAACTTTCAATCTCTCAGACGGCCCGGTCCATGTTGCGCCGCGTGATCGGATGGATGTACAACTTGCGGCCTTGTGGCAACAGGTCTTGGGGATCCCAAACATTGGGATTCACGACAACTTTTTCGATCTCGGCGGCCATTCGCTCAAAGCAGCCCAGCTATTCTTTCACATTGAACAAGTATATGGTCGACACCTTCCGCTCGCCACGCTGTTTCAAGCACCAACCATTGCCTTGCTCACGTCGGTTCTCACACGCGAACAGTGGGTACCGCCATGGCAATCGTTGGTCGCAATTCAGCCTAGCGGAACGGCGACCCCTATTTTTTTGGTTCCGGGGGTGGGAGGCGATATTTTGGGCTTTGCTCAGTTGGCGAGACTACTGAGCCATGATCACCCAGTCTATGGTTTACAAGCGCGAGGATTCGATGGGAAAGAGACACCGTTTATCTCAGTGCCGGAGATGGCAAAGCATTACATTGCTGAAATTCGCACATGCCGCCCGCAAGGACCATATGTAATCATTGGCGCATGTACTGGTGGGCTGGTCGCCTATGAGATGGCGCAGCAATTGGTCGAGCAGGAAGACACTGTCACCTTGGTCATGATGAATAGCTGGCACCCGACTTCGTATCTCTCTCATCGTGATAAGGTGCCAACAAGTCTTGCGTTGCCGCTATTCATTTTCTGGATAACTATGAGCACCTGTCAGGCAGTTCGGGGCATGCCCATGAAAGATTGGTTGCCGTTCGTACAGCGCAAATGCGAAAAATTCGCGTCCTTTTTGCGAAGAAGATCGTCGGAGAATGAACTGATAGAGCTTCAGATCGAACGCATGGAACAAGCGATGTTCCATGCGGTGGCCCGCTATACAGTGCGTAAATATCCCGGACGTATTCTCAATATCGTGGCTTCGAAACGGGGCGTGCGAGATACCAGATATGTCTGGACAGATTTGGCTGGCGGAGGGTGTCAGACGGTGGATGTCGCAGCTGTTCGTACGGGGGATCTTTTGGTTCCACCGCATGTCGAAGAAATATTCTCCCATGTTCAGCGCTTCGTTGCCGCATGTTCTCAAGATAAGATCGCCCGGCCACGGATTCGTGATGTGGTTGCGTGATTTCCATCTCCTTGCGAGTATGTGCTCGTTCAATTCTCCGAAGACACAACTTTGGGCCTGTCCTTATGCCTCTGCACGAAAACCGTGCGCTCCGCTCGTGACGGCATTCGGAATGCGATGTGATGATTTCGTTCCACTCAATTGAGCATTTCACCGGTACAAAGCGGCTGGATTACACAAGCCTTGAACTGAATGCGATTCACCTCTGGGGGATTGAGCTTGACGGGTCGTCGGACTGTCTGGAGCGATGCGCTCGATGGTTGGACGAAGAGGAGCGGCGCAGGGCTGGGCGCATGGTTCGAGAGAAGGACCGGCAGCATTATGTGTTGGCGCATGGAGGTCTCAGAGCCGTGCTCAGCCGGTATCTCGAAGTCGGCCCGGATGTCTTAAAGATCGATCGGAGTCAGACGGGTAAGCCGTCCTTGACGAAAGAGCTGCGAGGCGGGTCCGAGATGACGTTCAATCTGTCCCATGCGTATGGCCGTGCGCTCATTGCGGTTTCAAAGGGGCAGGAGGTCGGAGTCGATCTCGAACGAGTTCGTCAGGACGTCGAGGTTGCGAAACTGTCCGAGCGCTACTTTACTCCCTCCGAACACGCCGCGATCATGCAGTCGACTCAGGGGCAGCGCGCAACGAGGTTCTTCCGCTTCTGGGTTGCAAAAGAGGCGGTGCTCAAGGCGCAAGGTATTGGACTTCTGGCATTGAGTCAGTGCGAGATCATCATGGGAGCGGATGGAGCCGGTGCAAAGGTTCTAGTCCCGGCGGGCTCTCCGCTCGAGCACAATTGGGGCGTTCGTCTCCTTTCTTGTGATGAGGGATGGGAAGCAGCGGTGGCTGCTCAGAGGGTGGACTGGGTCGCGCAGTGCGGTCCAGCAGGAAGCTGAAAATGGTCTGTCTGGTCTATTCGGTCTGTTCTGTCTATCTCGTGTGATCGTTGAACGAAACTAACCAGATAGACCAGACAAACCGGGTTCGTGCGGTGATGTCTCGCGGAGTTCCTTGAAAAACTTCTGAATGAGGGCCTGACTCTCCTGTTCGAGAACCCCGCCGGTTACGGCGACCCGATGGTTCAGTTTCGGCTCTGACGGCAGGTCGAACAGCGATCCGCAGGCGCCGGCTTTCGGATCCCTTGCCCCAAAGACAACTCGTGACACCCTCGCCAAGATAATGGCGCCGATACACATCGAGCAGGGTTCTAGGGTCACGTAGAGCGTCGTGTCGGTCAATCGCCATGTTCCCAGTACAGCCGCCGCCGCGCGGATTGCAATGATCTCCGCATGGGCCGTGGGGTCCTGCCAGAGTTCGCGATAATTGTGGGCCTGCGCCAGAACCCGGCTGTCTTGAACGATCACAGCGGCAATCGGTACTTCGCCGGCGGCCGACCCCCGAGTTGCTTCTTCCAGCGCTATCTGCATGAAGGCGAGGTCCTGTGCGTATTCATTTCCTGCCACTGTTGTCTCCTTAGCCCCATTGTTCGCGCGAGATTCGCGAGACTTGCGCGAGAAGCGGGACGGGTGAGGCGGTCTGAAGGCTGAAGTGTTCGGACCTTCGAACCCAGAATATCGAACTTCGTGTCGCACCTGTCGCGCTTTTCCCGCCAGTCTCGCCCGTCTCGGCGGATCACGATCGGCTCAAGAGATACATCGGTCCGGTTGGCTGTGGACGACCGCCTGCGGGTTCGAGGCTGACGGCAAAGGTCCTCGCATCCGTGAAGCTCAGCACCTTCTTGACCAGTAGGTGGGTGGTCTCTCCGGTATCCATGTGAAAAGTTCCGATGCTGATAGGTTTGTCTCGAATGGCCCACAGCTGATAGGTCGTGCCGGCGGGACACTCCGGCAGATTCACGGAGTAGAGCCAGGCTTTTTGGGTACGGGAATCGTACAACAAGAATCCTGTGGCGTGTTTTGCCAAATCCGATCCAGTAAGGGAGACGGCTTTGACGTTGGGGATTCGAAGGAGAGCAGCTAATTCGTCTTGCGGAGTTCCGGGGACGTGAGTACTGCCCTGCCGGCTGAGTTGCGCGCGAGCCTCTTCCAGTTCAGCGTCACGCAGGCTCAACTGTTCCTTGGTTTCCGTGACTTCGTGTGTTCGCTGTTGGAGTTCGTTGCGTAATTCCGCGAGGGTCTTGGCTTGGTCGCTGATTTCCCGTTGCATCCCGGCAAGCTTCGCCGACTTGTCCTGGATCGAGGCTTCGAGATGCTGAATGTTCGCTGAGGTGATGGAACGTTGTGTCGACACGTTCCATGCGAAATATCCACCGACCGCCACGATTACGAGCGCGGCTAATCCCAAGGCCCAAGGCAGTGACGACGATCGGGCAGGAGCGACAGGAGGAAAGAGGTGATTCATCCATTCGCCCGGTTCCAGACTCTGCCGGGCCGGTTCGTTCGGCGCCGCTTCAGCTGGAATCGGTACGGGATTTCGTTCGGCCATGATGGTGGATTTGAGTGAGTGTGGAGGCTTGGTCGGACTGAGAGCGAGCGGGAGGAGGGCGGCGATGGATTGATAGTCCTTCAGCGCATTGTGACAAGAGGCGCAGCCGGAGAGTAAGTGCGCTTCCAGCGCTTGTCGCTCGATTCGATCCAGTGCGCCTGCCGCATACAAGGGAACCGATTCTTCTAGCGCGTCATGCGTCATTGGAGTTCACCATGTTTCCCCCACTGTTGGAGGCTATCTCGAAGTCTGGACATCCCCAGCTTGATCCGTGTCTTGACGGTCCCCAGCGGCTGGTTTAGCCGCGAGGCAATCTCGGCATGGGAGAGTCCTTCGTAGTATGCGAGTTCAATCGCTTGTTGCTGTGCGTGCGGTAGTCCAGCCACCGCTGCCTCGACTGCAGCACGCAGCTCTTGATCGGCTTGCGTTTCATACGGGCTAGGACCGGGATCGGCCACCTCTGCAGCGGTTCCGGCTTCCAGCGAGTTCGTAGCCTGATAGCCTCGTGAGGCCCTGGCCCGTAGCCGGTCGATGGCTCGACTTTTGGTGAGGGTGATTAGCCATGCGACTGGAGTTCCACGCCCGACGTCATAGCGGGAGACTTTCCGCCAGACTTCCCAATAGACATCCTGCAAGAGTTCCACCGCTTCTTCGCGATTCCCCAAGATCCTGAGCGCCAACGTGAACAAGAGTGTGCTCGAATGGTCATAGAGCTGGCTGAATGCCTGTTGATCGCCTTTGACCACGCGGGCCAGCAAGCTTGGGTCGATCATTGAGATGGTGTGTTGCGAAGGTTTGTCCATACCGTGAGCAAGGTGTGAGGGAAAACCCGAATCACCTCAGGCCCGCCCAGACTATAGCATCCTACGGAAGGCATGGGCAAAAGGATGTATGTTTTTACAGGATGCTGAAAAAGTCCGCCAGCGCCACAGTGTGTGGTGCGTGAAGTGCGAGACATGCGCGAAAGGCGCGACGCGACCCGATTGGATTACTGCCTCGTTTCGCGGGCCAACATGGTGTTTCCCGCAACCAGCTGGGTTGTGGAACACTCACCGAAGATTTGCCGAAAGAATGGTTCCAGGCCGGCGTCTTGGAGAGATTGGCGGAGCATGAGCGATTCTGTAGCCGGGTCGTAGTGAGCCAATCGCCACGGCCCCAGGCGGAGCACGAAATGTGTCGGTTTCTGTCCGATGGAAGCCGTGAGGAGTTCGGCCATGCGGGGAAACATTCGGAGTGTGAACGAGGCGACTTTGGTATGGGAAGGAAGAGACTGGAGTGGTGTAGGAGCAAGGACATCGACTGTGGCTGTCCAGTGGAGCAATAGGACCAGGATTGGCTGGAAGAACGAGAATCTCGAAAGGACACGAATACTCCTGATGACTGAGCGGGTGACGACAGTCCGAATGCGACTTGTGAGGTTGCGCGATTGTGTTGCGGCTGATGTCATGCGTGGGCTTTGCCCGAGAGATACGTGAGTGCCCTCACGCACCACTGCCGTGACCACTCCGATCACAGAGTTTGGCTGGATAATTTCACAGGCGCCCTGCGTCGCGTCGCCCCTTGTTGAGAGCGTGCCTTGAGAATCAATGGCGGTGATACGGTGGCAGACGAGCAGGGTGTCGTTTCTGAATACCACGATCGCGCCTACGACGAGGGCGGTCGGATGACTGAGCTCAAGCCTGTCGCCTGCTTGAATCGTCGGCGTCATGCTCGATGACACGATACGAGGCACGGCCATGTTATTGAGGAGAGGGAGCTGAAGCGCATCCGGCAAATCCTGCGCAGAGAAACGACCATCCAAGGTGAGGGGAGGTAAGAGCTGAATCACGAGGTCGTCCTTGCTGTCCGGTCACGGACGAGCCGGACCACCATGCGAGCGATCAAAAGGTTTGCCGCTCGTGCCAGTTGCCACCATCTGGTGATTTTAGTGTGCCGAGGCCGCGTCACACTCTCACCCCCATACCGATATGCCAAGAAACGCGACGAAGGGAAGAGGGTGCGGCGAAGCCAGGCAAGCTTGCGCCCTGGCGGTTGCGTGATCCACAGTAAAAAGTGTCCGAGTTCCGGGATGGGCTGAGTCGTCACCAATCGTCGGAAAAGAAATTCGAGTATCTGTTCGGCCATGGTCGACGGCACGAGTTGTTGGATCACGGTAGGAGGAATTCTTATTGCTGAGTTCGTCAATTCCGACTGTCGCAGGCCGTGGTAGAGAGGAATCTTGAGATGCCGCCTGCTGGCTTCTTCAATAAGTGCGGGCCAGTGGAGCGGTTCCTTCTCGGTCAGCAACTGAAGATCGGTGAAAAAGGAAGGGGAGAGGTGCCCTCGGTGAACGACCGAATAGGCGGTCAGATAGAGCAACAGGTCGTTGGAGCCCAGTTGCTTGACCGTCAGTCGGCCGAGCGATCGAGTCCGGGCACGAGCCCACAGCGCGGCAAGGCCCGCTTCGTCCAGGTACCAGAAACCCGAGACCAGATCCAGGGAGAGTGCGGATCGGGGCGAATAATAGGCCGGGTTGCCGTCGATCTGCTGCGCAAATCCAGCCTCGATCAGCAGTCGATGAATCGCGGGGAGGTCCCGTTCATGGACCAACAGATCCACATCGGAGAGGGGCCTGGTCCCGCGCATTCCATAAAGCCGTGAGAGCAGATCGGCCCCTTTGAGAACGATAAACTCAATACCCTGTTGCTGGAGCGTCCGGCCGACGACCTCATACTCGTCGAGCAGCCGTTTGTTGATCAGGCTGACTTGGGTGTAGGCGTCAGCGAGGTTTTCGAGGGTCGAGGAGAGCATAGGCGCGCTGTTCCAATTGAGCCCACTCTTGATAGTGCGGAAGGCACGAACTCATGTCCCCGGTTTCTAGCCACGCGTCGCTCCGGCCCTGTCGGCAGAAGGGCCGCACCTCACAGGTCGGACATTCGTATCGGTCGCTCGGGTGCGCCTGGTCGACGGTCCGTTTGAGGATGTCCCATCCTTCTTTCACCGTGCCGGTACGGAGATCGTAGCGAGGGATAGGAAAGGCAGTGCAGAGGTTCATTTCACCATAGGGAGTAATCGCAAATCGACTCTGACCGCAGGCGCATTCGATAAAGGATTGTTGCGTGGCACAGGATTTCTCTTGGACATCGGTCCACCGGTGAGGGAGCAGTTCCTGGTCGATCCGCGTCATGACGTCCGGGGCGAGTCGATATTGCAGCGGCGTTCGATCGCCGGTGATGCCGGTCATAATCTCTAAGGAATATTGGAACTTCATGTGCAAGGATTCCACCAGCTGTCGACAGGCGTGGATCTCTTCGCAATTGATGGTCGTCACCGGCATCCGGACAACGACGGGCAGCGCAGCAGCGGCAAGATTGAGCATGCCCTGCCGAAATTGCCGATAGGAGCCTGGGGTCGCGGTCATCCGCTCATAGACCGCTTCGGTTGCGCCATAGATCGAGACGTTGATCTGAGTCACACCAACCTCCTGAAGGAGGTTGGCGAGTAATGGGGTGATGCGGGTGGCATTGGTCATAAAGTGAATCATCAATCCATGCCGACGCGCATGCCGAAGAATGTCGCCGATGTCCGGCCGTACGCTAGGTTCGCCTCCGGTGAAGGTCACTGTCAGTACTCCGATGTCGGCGATCTGATTCAGCAACGCACACACTTCGGTAGTGGTGAGTTCATGCGGCAGCGCACGGTGGGTAGGGTTGTAGCAATGAACACAGTGGAGATTGCAGCCGTAGGTCAGTTCGAACACGACGCCTTCAGGCCGGCGAGACGCCGCCGATCGAGTCGAGACCCGGTCCAGGAATTCGTCGGCGCGCATCTGGTTCATGACGCCACCGCCGCGGGTGTTGCACACTGGCCCTGGACATAGTCCACCACGTTCGGATCTTTGGCAAAGGCGAGACTTCTGCAGGGTATATGCCGGATCAAACCGTTGAGGAACGCCAGTGTCGACTCCATCGCGGCGCGATCCCAATGGGGAAGAAAGCATTGTGGAAGCACCCACGACAACACGGCGCCGGGAGTCATGTGCTCAACGTGGTGTGAGTACCCATGCCGGATGCAAAACAGTTCGGTCAAGAGCCCCGACTCGTTCTTGGCATAGGCGCCGCTGCCGATCCATGGCGTCCCGTACATGACAAACTCCTTGCCGGTTTGCCGGATAATCATCCGTTCATCGCTCAGCACCGATAACCCACGATCGGCGAAGAAGCCGGACAGCGTGGATTTGCCGGCGCCTGAGGCTCCGGTGAAGATGTAGCCGCCTGTCGGTGCGAATACGCCTGCCGAGTGGAGCAGAAGGCCTCCTTCTCTGGCGAGTTTGGTCAGCAGACAGACTTCGGCTATCGGATTGATGATCTTCATCGGCACCCAGCCCAACACCGAACCTACCTCTTCCCCCCGCGTCCATACATCCACATGGGAAAAGTCTTTGGTGATGAGCGCGCGAGCACAAGGTTGGTAGGTCTTGGTGTCCAGAGACTCCAATAGTAACCCTGCGGCTGACTCATAGAGACGCCAGAGGCCGTGGCAGGCATCGAAATGGAGTGATCCATGCGGGAGGTTCGGGAGTTCCTCGACGATCGTGATGGCGATCTCAATGTCCGGGTGATGGCCGGAACGGTCAAGGAAGGCGCCGAATGGATGCAGTGGCCAGCTGATGCACGGAGAGTCCAGAGCCTCCGTCAGTCTGATGCGATAACCCGCAATATGAAGATCGATGTTCATCGTCTGATTAAGAAGGCCGCTGGCCGCTGTCTCCCGCAGCACCGCCGGCTTTCTTGCACGTTCCCGCCCTGCAATTAATGTCCGTGCCGCCGGCCATGGGATTCGAGGCGCTTAAGCTACAGGCGCTCAAGATGGCCTGCTCCTGGTTCAACTCGACGCGGAACAGTTGTGGCTGGCTGTACGGTTTTTTCTCAGTCATGATGCGTCATTACCTCCTTGTGCGACGGATGTAGGGGGTGAATCAGTGTCTGGCGCAGAGCTGATTGTGCTCGCGCAAGAGCGACATCACAATCATAGGGGATTGGAGCGTCGGCCGTGCCGTATTCCCAGCGTGCGCCCGAGGGCGTTTTTTCGCAAAACGTATGGATCTCACAGGTACGGCAGGGTGACTCGCTCTGGTATCGCATGTCCCGGATCTCTCGGAACAGCATCTCGATGGCACCAGCAAGTGGATGCGTTCGAAGTGGCACCCGCCGTTCGTATTGCAGCGTACAGGTACCGAGTTCTCCCCACGCATTGATATGGATCGTGTCGGTCCCACAGCCGCAGCGATAGAGCCGGTCTGTGTGAGGAGCGTACAAGTCGGCAGAGTTGCCGCAGCGTTCCTCGTCCCCATCGGCTGATGGCTGATCTCTATGCAGTGCGATCACATCGTCCGGGGCTACCCGATAGCTGAGCGATGAGAGATCTCCGTTCAGACGAGGTGAGAGAGAGGTGGTGAACCCGAACTCCTGCCCGAACGATTCCACGAATCGCCTGATGGCCGGCATTTCGTCCCTGTTCCAGTTCATGGCTTTCGTTTTCAGCGCGAACGGGAGGCCGCTGTCCCGCAACATCTCAAGGCCTCGCACGAAGGCGCGAAACGATCCCGGGACCTGGGTGAACCAGTCGAACGGTTCTTCTGTCACAGAATGGCAGGAGATATCGATTGTAAAAGGAGGCATGTGCCGCAGCCGTTCAATGGTCGCGTTCGTGAAGAGCGTACCGTTGGTGTAAAGCTGGAGGAGGAAGCCTTTTCGAACGGCGGCTTCGTAGATCTCAAAGAAATGTGGATGCATGAAAATGTCGCCACCCGTGAGATTGAGCCACACAATGCCGATCTGCTGCATCTCGTCGAGCAGGCGATGGATTTCGTCGAGGGTCAGTTCGCGCGGGAAAAACTCCTTGCTGTTGTACGGATCGGTGTAGCAATGGCGGCAATGGAGGTTGCAGCGATAGGTCAGTTCGAGTTGCGCTTTGATCACGGATTGGTTGGCGGCGGCTTGTTCGTGGATTCGTCGGCTGAAGGCGCCATACTGGACGGTTGGAATGGTTCTCTCGTTAGACATGATGCATCCTGGGATGGATGAGGACCGGTTCCTGAGGCGCTTTCCACTCACAGGCAAAGGTCGGCAAGGCTTCGAAAAACCCTGCTTGGAACGAGCCGGTTCGCAAATCATAACTCTGCCGGCGATTGCCGGAGCACAGTTGCAATTGCCCATAGGCATCAATGTGGAATCTCTGCATGCCGCTCCGGCACGGGGGCGGCTCTTGCGAATCACGCCGGCAGGCGTCTCGCCATAAATCAGGATCCCGCTGGTTCAATTCGGCAAGCTCTTGTTCGGGCAGGGCGTACTGAAATGGGCCCGCTCCACCGTCGAGTTCCGGCCGCATTTCTTCACCGAGTTTGTATCTGACCCCTCCCAGCGACTCGACGAACCGTTTGATGTCAAGGACCTCCTGCTGATTCAGCGTCATCGCCGTGCTTTTGAGGACCAGAGGAATCTGCCGATCGAGGAGGAACCCGATCGCCTGAACGCAGCGATCGTAGGAGCCCTGCCCCAGGGTAATACGTTCGAAGGTCTCGCGGGTCATTCCGTGCAGGCTGATCTCTATGCAATGGGGCCGTAGCTTGGCAAATCGATCGGCGTGGGTTTCCGTGATCAGGGTCCCATTCGAAAAGACCGTGACCAGAAATCCACAGCGGATCGCATGCTCATACAACTGGAAAAAGTCTGGGCGCGCGAGCGGTTCGCCTCCCGTGAGGCAGAGTTCCAGGGTCCCGGCTTCGGCCAGCTCATCCATGATGTGAAGGATTTCAACAGTGCTGAGTTCTTGACGGATCGCTTCCGGACGATTGAAGCAATCTGTGTAGCACATCACACAGTGCAGATTGCACCGGCAGGTGACTTCCCATTGGCAGGAGTAGGGGAAACGCTCGGGAAGGTGCGTAAGTTTATCCTGTGCAATCATGAGTCATCTGGTCACTTCCTCGACCGCCCGGATGGAGAGGAGGTCGTCAAGTAACGACGTGAAGTCCTTCGCCAATTGGTCGGTTGCGACCTCGTACTCGTTGCAGAAGTCAATCACGATGTCCTGTGCCGTCCGTCTGCCATCGATTCGATTCCAGAGCGCCGCTCCGGTTTCGTTCAAGACGTAGATGCTGTTGGCTTCGGTTAACGTTCGTCGAATGGGAACGAGAATGCATTCGCCGGCCACGTCGCGCTGAACGTAGTCGGGGTGCCTGGTATAGATGGCGGTAGGGGTCATTGGTGCCGGCAGGATAGCAAATCCCCGGAGGCCCTTCTAGTCCTATTTCGGGCTCTTTGTCGATGGGGCTGCGACGACCAGATATTGTCGTTGCCAGTTCAGTTCTTGCAACACGACGCCGCTCTCAGACAGTTCCTCGCGCAGTTCCTGCTCGCTTTGAAAGGCATGGAGGAAGTGGCCCTGAGGGCAGGTGTCGCCTGGCTGGTAGAGGCGGTTGGTTCCTGGAAGCCTGATGAGCCATTGGTTAATGGTTTCGCTGACCATTTTCCTTCTGGCCGAGAAGTCGGAATCGATGAGGAATTGCAGGATGGCAAATCCCCCGGGGGTGAGCAGACTGGTCAATTGCCGTAGCCAGGTCTGTCTCCACCTCCGGCTGGGGATCGAACTATACATGATGCCCGGCAGCAGAATGTAGTCGACGGAGGCTTGATATGTGGGAAGGGCCAAAAAGTCTGCCTGGACAAACGTGATCGAGACTTCGGCAGTTCGTGCGATCTGCGCGCCCATGCGTAAGGCCGATCGGCTGATATCCAAGCCGATCACGCGGAAGCCTCGTTTGGCGAGAGCGATCGATTCACGACCGATTCCCGTGCCTAGCACGAGGAGTCTTCCGGATACGATGTGATGGCGGGCGAGTACCTCCTCCTCCCATTGTTCGAGTGGCGATTCCTGTGAAGCACTAGTGAAGCGGGTATAGGTGTCGTCGTAACTGCGATCGTAATGGGTGCGTATGAGTTTGGTGAGTGCCGGAGGAGGCAGGATTGCAGGAAGCATACCAGTGAGGAGGAGGGCCGCTCCTTCAAAGATGTTCCCGAAGGAGTGCGCCGCGCTCGCGAGACGCTTCACGCAGAGGCCCAGGAAGAACATTCTGCGCTCCTTACATCTGCCACGATCGGGTAATCGCGTCGGCTGCTTCTCTCGCGCCGGTCAGCGATGACCGTAACGAAGGCGCCGGCGTATCCAACGCGTGTTGCAAGGCTACCTCCCATCGGCCTTGTGTGAAGTCGTCAAGCGGCAATTCGACCCCGCGTCCATAGCGATGTAGATAGTCGACCAGTGGCGGTTCATCGGCAAAGTTATATCGGCGGACGTATACGACCGGCTGTTGAAGCGCGACCGCTTCAACGATGGTGCCGTAACCAGGTTTAGTCATAATGACATCGACTGAGGCAATCAGGGTCTTAAAAGAGAATGGGAGCGTCTTCGTGGAATGAATACGGGAGTATCCCGGTGGAACTGGGCCATCGAAGAGGAAGCGATAGGGGCGCAGCTGTTCCATGTGTTCAAGCGGGAGGGACGTCAGAGGAATACCGCCGAATCCCACTAAGACAGTCCGTTCGTTGGGCGTCAGGGCAAGGACCGAGGCCAGTTGGTCTCGCTCAGGGGAAGTGGGGTCGGCTATCGGGCCGATATCGATCATGTTGGGGAAGGCATCAATTTTCGGGGCAGGGGTGATGCGAAGGGCCATGCGGGCCTTTGCATAGGACTCACGGATGCGCTGAATCAACTGCTGCTGTGGCGTGTCTGATGCGTGGCAATACTCCTTGAGTACGAGGTCCCAGGTAAAATTCGCCAACGCAACGGTCGGTATCTGTGCGCGGGAACCTGCCTCAATGGCGAGGTAGGGCGTGTCGGCGAGGATCAACGAGGGCGAGGCCGCCTGCATGGCGGCGACTTCGTTGGATAGACGTGCCTCCCAGGTTTCGTGGAAGCGCAGGTGTGCTGCCCAGGTTGCGTCGATGTCGATCTTGAGAGGGCCGTCCTGAACACAGCCGATGTCCTGTTCCGCCGGACTGAGTTCCCACCGGATCGCCAGACGATCACGGAAAAACGAGGCTGGGACCGTGGTGCGGAGGATGGCGGTCAGACCGGGTATGAGGATGCCCAGAGCATTGAGTACGGGCACCACTTGCGCCGCGTGACCGTAGCCATGTCCTGAGATGGCGCACCAAATGCTAGGCAAGGCGAATAGTTTCCGGCAAGGCCGCATTATTCATGACAGTTCGTCGCGAAATCGCGGAGCCGCGTCATGAGACCGGCGCGCGGAGCCGGAGGACCTGAGGCGTACTCTTGCAGTACGTCGAAGGTCTGACGGGCGAGCCCGCCGGCCGCCGGCTCGTCGGAACAGCGGATCAGCGATTGCAGCAGAAGTGTTCATGAATAATGCGGGCTAACTGCTTGAGAATCCCGGCTCTATCGGGGCGATGTTGTATTGTAATTCAAGGTCGAACTCGTCGATCAACTCGTTGGCTGTGGACACGCCGAGATCGGACTTCACCTCGCTGATCACAAGATCGATCGCCACCCCGGCATGTGCCCCGTACTGTGTCATCGCCGATTCGATTCGCTGTCTGGCCTCTTCAATCTTCATAAGGCACTCCTTGCGTTAGCACGGTCCGATTCGTTATCCCAAGGTATGTAGCAACGCTTCCATCTCGGGGACCAGGTCTCCCCCTCCGTTCGATCGACCGGAGCGAGCGGCGTCGATGCCGGCTTGCAGAACGGGCTTCGCTTCATCCTTTCGTCCCAAAGAGATTAAGGCGCGGCCGAGGCCTAAGTGCGAAGCCACGTGGGTCGGGTCCAGCTGTGTGGCGACGGTCAGGTGCTCGACCGCTTCTTCGAGATTACGGCCTTGCTGTAGAATCTTGTTACCCAATCCATAACGACCGAGAAATCCTTTCGGATTCTTGGCGACCATTTGCCGAAAAGCGTCAATGTCCATTTATGCCGCGCTCCCTCACGAAGAATCCACTATAGCACTGAGGGAACTGAGTCGGCCAGAGGCAGTTGAGGGAGGGGGAGTTTCCTGTTTACGGCGCCGGTGTAGTTGAGACGGGGACAACGGAAGGAAAAGCAGGGGAAGGCAGGGGCTTCCGTGCCTTCACGGTGACTGAGACGATGGGCGAGTCCGGTAGGGGGGCGCTGCTTGCCGTATAGAAGCTGGTGTCTTGAATGAGCTGATCCATGAGATCAGTCAGACAGGCTTCAGTGACCTGTCCCTTGAGTTCGCCGATCATCGTCGGCGTGGCGGCGAATACAGTATAGTGAACCGTACCAGCGGAGCGTGCCGTATAACGCTTGATCTGGCCGTCCCAACGTCCGAGTTCGAGACTAGCCTTTGCGGCATAGTCATAGTCAAGGTCGATCACCGGCGAGAGAAGAAACATGGACGCTCCGATCACAAACCCCTTCCAGGCTGTTGATCCCGAATGAGAATCGATGGTTTCATCAAAGGTGATCCGGGCGGTCACTACTTTATCGCCGAGCGAAGCGACGTGCCCTCCAAGCGGGATGAGCGTCGAAAATAAGCGTGTCTCCTGCACGGTGTTCAAGATGCGATGTTCAACCTCGGTCGAAGGATTCTGGGGCGCCCCGTTCTGTGTCATGTAGAACCCATCCATGACGAGCGGGACCCGCTCATCGTTGAGGATGGACTGTGTGACTGGGTTTTCCCGGTTGGTCGGGGAGGGGGTGACATCGATCCATCGCGTGGAGCACCCAACCGTCGTGGTGGTCGTCAAGACAACGAGTCCCAGGATTGTCCGGTGAAAGAGATGCCGTGTCATGCTGCCCTTCTCCTTAAAAATAGAATGAAAACCCGCCATAGGGCAGGCTGGCGTTGAGTCCGATGTTCGGGTAGCTCGTGCCGGCATTGGAAATATGTTGAAAGCGGTAGCCGACGTTGAGTGCGACTTGGTCGGTCAGGAAATAGGAGGCCCCAAATCCGGCCATCAAGACGAAGTTGAACTCGCTGGACTCTTCCGGGATTTTTCCTGCGAGATCGGTCCAAAATGGGCCTCCGGCGAATTCCGCGTAGGGTCGAATCCGGTCAAGTGCGACGAAGGTGTATTTAATTTTCGGGGCGAAGCCGACGCCGTGCGTGAGAATTGGTTCTTGAAATTGGATATAGACCATTTCGGCGCCGAGAGAGATCTGCCCCCGATACCAACTGTTGCCGATGGGATCGGTCAGCGTCATCATCCAGTAGGGCATGAAGGCGGGGCCTTGCTGCTTCGTGGTGTGGTCTTCTGTGAGACGATGGGGGAGCATGTAGCCGACGGAGAGTCCGACTTCTTGAGTGCCGACGGTGATCTTGGGCGAGATTTCTGCGGCATGCAAAGCGGTCGTAGTCATGAGCCACATGAGAGCCAATGTTGTGAGCGTCCGAGCAAGAAATGGCATGCAACATCCACGTCATGATCCTGTCGGCGATTTCATGGTGAAGCTTGAGGCAACAGGGTGACGTGCCAACGATAGCAGAGGATTGAGTTCTGTCCAGAAATACATCTGATTCGGTTTGGCGGAAAGTCGAAGAATGCTGGACAGTCGATGGAGGTTGTCCTGATAGGCCGAGAGCGAACAGAAGCTAATCGGGCTGCTTCAAATTCGCAAGGCGGGCGGAATCGATTTGAAGCTCAGACAGTGTGTATCGTTGGTCGAGAGAGACCACTCGTTCAAGACATCGTCGTGCCGACACGAGATCATGGCGGGTGTCGTACACCGTGGCAAGGAGTCGGAGCACTGCGGCTTCGGCTGGTTCGTTGCCGAGTTTGATGTAATGTTCCGAGGCGTTGTTGAGACAGCGCTCAGCTCTGATCAGGTCGCTCTGATCGAGAAAGCACTTGCCGAGCTGGCTATAGGTTATCGCAAGACCTTCTTCATTCCCAACGACCCGATGATGGTCGAGAGCCTGTTTGAACGACGTGACTGCCTGCTCCCACTGTCCCTCACGAGCCTCTTGCAACGCCAGATTGTTATGGAGAATGCCGAGCGCGCGATCGTCTTTGAGGTCACGCAACAGATCCAGCGCTTCGAGATAATAGGGGCTGGCTTTCTCGGGATGATCGGCGCCGATGTGAAGATTGCCGAGGTTGACCAGTGTGTGCGCGACGGCGTGCTGATTTTGTTCGATGCGTTGAATGTTCAGCACTTCTCTGTAACAAGCTTCGGCGCGATCCAGATCGCCCGAGAGCGCGCAGACATTACCCAGATTGCCGAGTGAATCGGAGAGGGCGCGGTGATCGTTGGCCAGACGATCATCCTCGACCGCCTGTTCGTAGGCCGCTCTGGCCTGCGTCAGCTGGCCTCGATGGAGAAAAATGCGCCCGCGATGTTTATGATCGTCCGACATGAATCGACTCTTGTGAGGAGGCGGGAAGTTTGCTACGGTGCGCTCACAGATGGCTCACACAAACTGCCAACGTTGCGGCCGCGAATATATCTACCATTGTTGCGATGGGCCGGTGTGCATGCCCTGTCCGCATTGTGGGCACGATGAATCCGATCTAGAACCCTCAGCCGCCAGCGAGCAGCGCTCTCTTTCTGAAAATCCCTAACTCAGCACTCAGAACTGTGAACTCAGCACTTTTGGAAGCTAGTCTCCTCCCTTGGGCGTGTCGCGTCGAAACTCGACTTGAATCTCGTCCTCTTCATCGAGCCCCAATCCATCACGAAATGACCCGTAGAGTTCAGTGACTTGCTCGAAATCCGTTTGATGCTTGCCATCCGGAGAGGACAGAAATGTTTCACAGAGCCGGAGGCCAGTCTGAAAATGATGTGCAATGGTCTCTTCCGTCACTTGCTGCCAGGTGATGAAGATGCAGAAGGCCTGGAAGGAATGGGCCAAGGGATAACGTTGTGCAATGGCAAGAAGACCCTCATAGGCCTCTCTCGCCGTCGATCCGGCATTAGAAGAAAACGTGCCTTCAAGTTCTACGGCTGTGTCCCAATCGGAGCCAAGTTCCGACTCGGCTCGTCGGAATGTTTCTTGTGCAGCAAGTGCGGCGTCGAATTGCATGGAGCTCTCCTTAACTATGCTGACTGCAGCATACGCGCGGGAGGAAATGGAGGTCAATGCGTGCGTTTACTTTCCTCCCTGCCGCTCTGTAGACTGCTTTCATCATTACGATGAGCACCGAGAAGCCAATTCCCACTACAGAGGCCGAGCCCATTTCGACCGATCCCGTCGATCGCGTCATCCGCTATCACATTCAGACAAAGCATCATTTCAACCGCTATGCTCGCGCGCTTGGTTATCTGGATTGGGCCAATCAGCCCGATCCATTTCGACGATTTGCAGGCGCACCGCTGGTGTCATTGCCGCTACTGCCGTCGGATGAAAACCCGGTATCGCCTGCCTATGACGCCATCTACCAGCATGGAGTGGTTGCCTGCCAGCCTGTCAACGTGCGGACGCTTTCCCGGTTTTTCGAATTTGCGCTCGCATTGTCGGCATGGAAGAAGGCAGGGGAGTCGGAGTGGGCGCTGCGGAGTAATCCCTCGTCCGGTAATTTGCATCCGACGGAAGGCTATGCGGTTGTGCCGCAGATCGACGGATTAGATCTAAGCCCAGGGCTCTATCATTACGCGCCGAAGGAGCATGGGTTGGAGCGGCGGGCGGAGTTTCCCGCCGATCAGGTTGCTCGGCTGCTGAGTCCGTTTCCTCCCGGTGCATTTCTTTTTGGCCTGACGTCGGTCCATTGGCGGGAGGCCTGGAAGTACGGCGAGCGGGCGTTTCGCTACTGCAATCACGATGTCGGTCATGCGATTGGCACGGCGAGAATTGCCGCGGCGACGCTGGGCTGGAAGATGGCTTTGCTCGATGGTCTCGCGCAAGATACCACCGCGATGTTGCTGGGCACCGATCGCACGGACGACTTTCAAACTGTCGAACCAGAACATCCGGACTGTCTGGCCGTGATATGGCCGCCTGAGAACGTGAAGCGCAATGATGGGACACTGCCGCTGTTCCTTGACTCAGCGGTGGTGAAGGAGCTCGCCGAATGCACCTGGCATGGGAAGGCGAATTGCTTAAGTCGTGACCACGGGGTGCACTGGGACATTATCGATGAGGTCGCCCATGCCTCCTGGAAGCTGTCAAGTGAGCAACACCTGTTGTCGTGTAGTCCCTCCGTGGCGAACGACGCTTCACGAGAGACGAACAACGCTGGCCTGAGTGCTGGACAGATCATTCGTCAACGCCGGAGCGCTGTGTCGTTTGACGGTCAGACGTCAATCTCGGCTGCGACCTTCTTCCGCATGATGCAGTTGGTGATGCCTCGTTCGGATCGGCCGCAATTGGAGCGGCCGATGCCGTGGGATACGTGGCCCTATGATCCGGCAATTCATCTTTTGATCTTCGTGCATCGAGTGGATGGTCTTACGCCAGGGCTCTATTTTCTGGTGCGCAATTCACAGAAGCTCTCGTTCATTCAGCAATCCATGAATCCGGAGCTCACCTGGACTCCAGCGCCGGATTGCCCGGAGGATCTGCCGCTCTACTGGCTGCTTGAAGGCAATGCGAAGAAACTGGCTGTGCAAGTGAGTTGCCAACAAGACATTGCCGGCGACAGCGCGTTCTCGTTCGGCATGCTGGCCGAGTTTGAAGGCCGCTTGCGAGAAGGAGGAGCCTGCTGGTATCCACGTCTATTCTGGGAGTCGGGGTTACTGGGGCAGGTGTTGTATTTAGAAGCCGAGGCGGCGGGCATCAGGGCCACAGGGATTGGGTGTTTCTTCGATGATCCAGTCCATGAGATCGTTGCGATGAAGGGACTGAACCTCCAATCGCTGTATCACTTCACAATCGGTGGACCAGTGGAGGATGGACGATTGATGACGTTACCTCCGTATGAACACCTGAAGCGGGATTCGTGAAACGTGAAGCGTTTGGAACGAAAGACAAACGGCGATATGCGAGGGATGAGCTGAGACATGTACAAAATTAAGAAAAAAGCAGAGAAGCCGAAGCCCACGATCCTGTACAACATTATCGAGGACTACTCCGAGTTCGATGCGCCGGGGAATGTGACAGCTTGCGCGATGACGCTCCAGGAAGATTTGGGCGCGCATGCCAAAGTCTTGTCGGAAAGCTACGAGGTTCCCTTGGAAACGATGACCAAGTTGCTGACCGAAGGCGGGGTGTATGTGTATCCCCAGGTCGGCGGGATTCTGACAAGGGGTTTGTTTACCTGCCGGATCGATCCGACAGGGGCCGTTCCTAAACAGACTTGGACGTTGGACCTCATGCAGTTTGCCGAGGCGGAGCAATTGTCTCAGGCGCGAGGGATTCCGCTCGACGAGGTGGCGGCCATGGTGTTTCACCGGACACTGCCTGTGGAACTGACGACGAAGCTCGAACAGAAGAATCTCGGTATCGATTACCGAACGTTGGACCATGCTGTTGCGAAGGGTGGAGACATTAAGTATATCGACTTCCGCAAGGACTGGTCCCCGCATTTCAAGCGACTCTGCATCATGCCGGATGGGCGACTGGTTGAGACGGGAGGAGTGGAGGAGTTCGCACAGCTTCATGGCATTACCTCGGCGCAGGCCAAGATGCTGGTCGAGCAGGGCGGTACGCTGGAGGTGAACGGCGAGATTTTGGCTTGTCAGATTGTGAACGGTCAGCCTGCAGTCGCGAGGTTCAGCGCGAAGAACTACGTGAAGGCAAAGGAATTGGCGGCGACCAAGGGCCTGCACATGATGGATGCGCTCAGCGATGTGGCGTACAACGATCCGGTCATGATGCGCGGCCTTGCACGGAAAGAGCTTGGTGCTAGAACTTGATCAGGATTGGGGCCGTTTGCAGGATGCCAAAATGGCGGGCAGGCTATCGACAGAACTGCGGCGGGGGTGTGTTACTTGGCGAGCTCTTCATTGACGGCTTGGACGAGTTTGTCGATGTCGAAGGGTTTTTCGAAGACACGACGGGCGCCAAAGAGTTTCGCGACGTCGAGAAAATTGCGGTCGCCCTGGGCCCCGGTCATGGCAATGACCTTCGCGTCGAGATACTCCCGCGTCAGTTGTAACGTGGTTTCGAGGCCGTCGGTTCCCGGCATCAGAATGTCCATGAGGACCAGGTCCACCTTGTTCTGTTGGTAGAGCGTCAAGCCTTCCCGACCATCAACGGCTTCGAGTACACGATGGTTGGCCCTTTCAAGGACTTCCTTCAGGAGATTCCGGATCGATTCTTCGTCGTCGATAATAAGGATTGTGGCCATAGCGTGAAATATCCCCCCAACTTTTCGATCTTACCTATGTTGGGTTCTCCTGTCTAGGGAGAAGTGGATAGGCGGCGAGGGTGACCAGAACTATCAGTGCCGTCTTCCCACGAGGTACGTTTCATGGCGCACTTTTCACGGACATCGAGGGTCTCGACTGTGTCGAAATTTCTTTTCCACGTTTGATAAGGGATCTGGTTCACTACCATCACGCACAGGCATAGGAAGAGATTTTGATAGGACTCTCTTGGGCCGATCGAGACCAGATCGATAGAGAGCAAGTCCTATGAGACGAGGTAGTGTCGAGGAACGTACGCACATAAAAACTAGAGGAGGGAGTTGACTGACCCCGGCGCTTTTGATACAAGCACAAGCGTTCTTCTGACAGACTGCAGCGCACCTTCTTCCGGAGCAGTTTCTTGCAGCATCCAGATTCCTGGTCTTTGACGCGTCGATCTTTCTTGAACACGTCTGTTGTCGGGCTTCTGTTGCTCGGCAGCAAGCTGCTGTGTCCTTCCCTCGCGCGCGCGACCGAACTTCCTGACGCCGAACTCACTTTTTTCAACGTACACACGAACGAACGACTGCGTGTCCGCTATCGTGACCAGGTAGGGAACTATGACCTGACGGCGCTGGATGAAGTGAATCACATTCTGCGGTGCCATCACACCGGGGAAGTCGCTGCCATGGACGTGCAATTGTTGGAGCATGTCAATCTTGTGCACAAAGCGGTTCATGGCGCCGGCGAGATTCATGTCATTTCCGGCTATCGGTCGCCCGAGTACAATGCACTGCTCGTGAAGCGGAGCCGGCGAGTTGCGCAGCACAGCTTACATGTCCAGGGTCAAGCGCTCGACTTCTATGTTCCCGGTGTCAAGCTTCGCGAGATTCGCCATGCTGC
>CBDDRH010000200.1:0-19325 GCA_965233025.1 uncultured bacterium | reverse complement strand
CGATCATGGGGCACTCGGCACGTTGCTCATTCCGACTCCCACAACCGCCGTCATTGCGGGTATCCGTGGCATTCTCAAGGAGCACAATATTTTGGAGGAAGGACCGGGGGGCTTGTACGAAACCTGCGACGAACTAGCCGGAGCAGAGACTGCGCAGCTTCTGGCCAAACTGAAGGCAGCGCCGGAAGTAGCTGTGCTGCCGCATTCCGGCACTCCTACCGTGATGGGTACCGTACGCCGGGCCATGGAGCGAGCTGGTTATACCTTCCGCGAAGATGAAACGTGAGAGACTGCAAGGTTGGTCCTCGAAGATGAGGGCAACGCCGTCAAGGATCTTCTATGTCGGACGAATCGACCACACTTGTTCGAGACAGGCTGGCTCGGCAACGGACCGAGTTGGCGAATGAGCGAACGCTCTTGGCTTATGTCAGGACCGCGCTGGGATTTGTCATTGTCGGCATTCCGGCCGTGTGGTGGCTGGAGCAGCTGGGCATGCAGGCACTGGGTGTGGTGTCGCTGGTGGCAGGTGTTGTCATTTTAGGAATCGGGATCTGGCGATTCATCACCATCAAGACGGAGATTGAGCGACAACCTGACTAGGTGCCTTCAATCTTCGTTTCCTCCGACCGATCACTCTGCGCTACGCATTTCAGCAGCATCCTCTTTCGGAGTCTGTTGAAGTTGTGCAACTTCTTGGTTTCTGGTAGAAGCCGATGCGTCGCTGGCCTTCATGGGAAGAGGAGGGAGCGAGGGTAAAGAGCATATATGAGCGAGACCCACGCGAGCACTGACGAACTGGCCTTTTCCTTGGTCCGCCATGATCCATGGTTCCGCCTGCAGCGGGCGATCGGGCTCATTCCTGCCAACGGGCAGGGGATCGTCCGGCGGTGCCTCATCTTTGCGTTGGTGACGTGGGTTCCCCTCGCGATCTGGGCCTTGTACTGGCGGCGGGCCTTTCCCGGAGTCATTGCCGAGCCGTTGCTCCAACACTTCGGGGTCCATGTGCGTTGTCTGCTGGCCATCCCCATGTTGGTGATCGCCGAGATAGCCGGCCACATGATCCCGCAGGATTTCGCGCGGTATTTCGTGACCTCAGGACTCGTGCCGGACGACGCGAGGCCGCGGTTTGTTCAGATTCTGCGGTCCACGGAGCGGTTGCGCGATGCCTGGCCTGCCTGGGCGACGATCTTGGGCATCGTGCTGCTCGTCGGAACGGTAGAACCCGGCGATTCGACGCATCAACACGAACTGGTCTGGGCTACAGAAGACGTGGCAGGCAGAACCGGTTTTGGATTCGCCGGTTGGTGGTTTCTGCACGTATTGCGGCCGCTGATTACTGCGCTGCTTCTCGTCTGGGTGTGGCGTCTCGTGGTCTGTGTCGTGCTGTTGTGGAGAATCTCGCGCCTGGATCTCCACCTCGTTCCCACTCATCCGGATCGCACGGGCGGCCTGGGCTTCCTGGAAGATTTTCCCATCATCTTTAGCCCTGTCGTCTTCGCCTTGTCGGCGGTCCTCGCGTCCCGCTGGGGGCACGACGTGTTCTATCACGCAGTCGATGTGTACTCGTTTGCGATTCCACTCGCGGTATTTGTCTCCGTGATGCTGATTCTGTTTCTGGGGCCGCTTGTCTTGTTCGCGCGCAGGCTTCATCACTTCAAGCGGCGCGGCGTGAGGGATTATGGCGCGCTGGTGGGACAGCACGGTCGGCTGGTTCGGCGCCGATGGATTTCAAACGAACAGATCCCAGAAGCGCCGTTGCTCCAGGCAGCCGAATTGGGGCCGGTCATCGATACGGTATCCATGTACGAAGTGGTTGAGCAAATCCGCCCGGCGCCGATCGGGAAACAGTCGCTGCTGGCCGTTCTGCTTCCGGCGTTGATCCCGATGCTTCCTGTGATAGCCATTCAAATACCGCTGAAGGATATACTGATCGGACTGCTCAAGACACTGATTTGAGTCTTCGACGTCGGGGAAAAACAGAATGTCGGAGGATCCACGAACATTCAATGTAGACAGACCACAGTCGAATCTTTGTCGGAAGAGAAGAGACCGACCCACTGGAGCCATGTGCCTGCGAAGCTGGCCGATCCATCGAATGCCGGCAATACCGATATCATGATTAAGAACGTGTTACACGTGGCCCCGCACCTGTCGACGCTTGCCTGAATCCGCCACTTTCGGCTACACTCCCCATCCCCCATCCAAGTAGGATGCCCTAGCAGGGTCTTGCGATGTGGATAGCGCCGAGATCATCTCAGATTTTTTCCTGCTCGCCGACAGGACTATCACGTCCGGTGAAACGCTTCACGGCGAGACAAAGACGCGGTCGACACCGTGTCCGTGAAGCCGCTCTATCAGGTCGGCAACGACCTGCCAATCAAAACTATCCCTGGGTCAAAACACTGCCGGGGTTTTGGTGAGGGTGTTCGCTGACTATTCGTCTCATCAGTAAGGGAACGATCACAATTCGCGAAGACATGCCGATGCCAGCAACAACAATCTACACAGCCAGTTTCCAAACAGAACAGCGTAGGGGTGAGCTATGAGCGACAATGCAGAGCGAAAACGACTCGATGAGGCGCGGGAGCAGGGGCTTTCTTGGAAGAAGTGGGGCCCCTATTTGAGCGAACGGCAATGGGGGACCGTGCGCGAGGACTACAGCGAATCGGGAAATGCCTGGGACTATTTCACCCACGACCACGCCCGTTCCCGCGCCTATCGCTGGGGCGAGGATGGACTCGCCGGATTCTCGGACGACAAACAGCGACTCTGCTTCTCGCTGGCGTTGTGGAACGGCAAGGACCCCATCCTGAAAGAGCGCCTCTTCGGCCTCACCAACAGCGAAGGCAACCATGGTGAGGACGTGAAAGAATACTATTTCTATCTCGACAGCACGCCCACGCATTCCTACATGAAATATCTCTACAAGTACCCGCACTCGGCGTATCCCTACGATGACCTTGTCAGTACTAACCGGGGCCGTACTCGCGACGAACTTGAATACGAGTTGCTCGACACCGGCGTATTCGAGCACAACCGCTACTGCGATGTCTTCGTGGAGTATGCGAAGGACACGCCGGAGGACATCCTGATCAAGTTCACCGTCTGCAATCGGGGGAAAGAGGCCGTTGACCTGCACGTGCTGCCGACATTGTGGTTTCGGAACACCTGGTCATGGACGCAGGGAACGCCGAAGCCGAGTCTTGAAGCGATCGACAGTCCCGAGGATATGAGCGTCCTGCTGGCGTCGCATCCTGAATTGGGGAAGCGGTATTTTGTGTGCGAAGGAGACGTGCCGCTGTTGTTCACGGAGAACGAGACAAATACACAGCGTCTCTTCAACAAGCCGAATCCAAGCATGTACGTCAAAGACGGCATCAATAATTTTGTCGTGGAAGGACGGCAAGATGCCGTGAATCCCTACCGGACCGGGACCAAGGCGGCGGCGCATTACCAGCTTCATCTCGGTGGCGGAGAGACGAAGATCGTCCGCTTGCGGCTTGGAGCCGTGGCGCCGCAGGAGGGGCCGGATGGGAAGTCGCCGGCGGTGTTCGGACAGTCCTTCGATCAGGTGATGGCCGAACGACTGCGCGAAGCCGACATGTTCTACGCGACGATCACCCCGTCGTCGATCGGGAAGGATGAGGCCCTCGTCATGCGGCAGGCCCTGGCCGGCATGTTGTGGACGAAGCAGTACTACTACTTCGATCTGGACAAGTGGCTTGAAGAGCATGGCGCCGATCCGTTGATTCCGGGCAAAGCCGTGCATCTTCGCAATCGGCATTGGTATCACATGGTGAACGACGATGTGATCTCCATGCCCGACAAGTGGGAGTATCCCTGGTATGCCGCGTGGGATCTCGCGTTTCACTGTGTCGCCCTGACGGGCGTGGATCCCGACTTTGCCAAGAAACAGCTCGAGTTGATGCTCCACGACATGTACCTTCACCCGAACGGTCAGATCCCGGCCTACGAATGGGACTTCGGAGACGTGAACCCGCCGGTGCACGCCTGGGCGACGTGGCTGGTCTATCAAAGCGATAAACAGTTGCGCGGCACGGGCGATATTGCCTTTTTGAAGCTCGCATTCAGCAAGTTGGTCCTGAACTTCACCTGGTGGGTCAATCGCAAGGATCCCGGAGGACGGAACGTGTTCGAAGGAGGTTTCCTCGGCCTCGACAACATCGGGGTTTTCGACCGGAGCGCACCGCTGCCCACAGGCGGTTATTTAGAACAGGCCGACGGGACGGCCTGGATGGCACTGTTCAGCCAGAACATGTTGGACATCGCGTTGGAGCTGGCGCAACACGATCCGGTCTATGAAGACATGGCTTTAAAGTTTCTTCAGCACTTTCTCTGGATCGGCGCGGCCATGGATCGGGTCGGCGAACACCACGACGAAATGTGGGACGAAGAGGATGGTTTCTTCTACGACCTGCTACGGCTTCCCGACGGGACCGCCACGCGTCTTCGCGTACGATCGATGGTCGGACTACTCCCCCTCTGCGCGTCCACCGTCTTCGACAAGGAAGTTGCTGAGCGTTTCCCGGCTCTTCAAGAACGCGCGCGCAAATTTCTCAGGCATCACCCTGAACTGAGCGCGACTATCTCCCCGCCCACGAAGCTCGGGGTCAAGGATCGGCGGCTGCTCTCGATTCTCAACGAGGGCAAGTTACGGCGGGTGTTGTCGAAATTGTTGGATGAGCAGGAGTTCCTCAGCTCCTATGGAATTCGTTCCCTTTCCAAATACCATCTCGACCACCCCTATACCTTCAACGTCCACGGAGAAGAGTATCGAGTGGGCTACCTGCCTGCCGAATCGAACACCGGGATGTTCGGAGGGAACTCGAACTGGCGGGGTCCCATTTGGATGCCGGTCAATATTCTGATCGTTCGCGCGCTACTCAATTTGTACACCTACTATGGGAACGAGTTTACGGTGGAATGTCCTACGGGGTCGGGGAAACAGATGAACCTCTTTGAAGTGAGCCGGGAAATTTCGAGACGGCTCGGCGCAATCTTCCTCAGAAATGAACAGGGTGAACGCCCGGTGTACGGTGGCGCAACCACGTTCCAGTCGGACCCGCACTGGCGTGAACAGATTCTATTCTATGAGTATTTCCACGGCGATTCGGGCGCCGGCCTGGGCGCCAGCCATCAGACCGGCTGGACGGGCGTCGTCGGTCGGATCATTCAGCTCTTTGGAGCGATTGATGCGAAAGAGCTGATCGAAGGAGGGCGCGGCGCAGCGACCGTTCGGCTCGCCAATCCGGTTCATGGCAAGCACAAGTCCGGCGGGAAGTCGTGAATGATCGCTTGGAACGGAGGTAACACAATCACCATGCACGGCTGGCCTCGACGTCCGATCATCTATGAGATCAATACATTGGTGTGGCTCCAGGAGCTGAGCCGACGGGAACGGAAACCCGTCACGTTGGGAACCGTGCCGACGCAGGAGTGGGATGCGCTTGCGTTATACGGGTTCGATGCGGTCTGGCTGATGGGCGTGTGGGAGCGCAGTTCGGCCGGCATCCGAATCGCAAGAGGGAACGCAGGACTTCAGGCCGAGTTTGGACGGGTGCTATCGGACTATCAACAGGAGGACAACGCAGGGTCTGCGTACTGTGTTCGTCGGTATGTCGTAGACGATCAACTTGGCGGGCCCAACGGTTTGGCGGTAGCCAGAAAGATGTTGGCCGATCGCGGCATGCGATTGATCCTCGATTTCGTTCCGAACCACGTTGCGCCGGACCATCCGTGGATCGCGGATCATCCGCAGTACTTCATTCAAGGCACACCCGGCGATCTGGCCGAGAAACCGGGGGAGTTTTTCAAGACAGGCAGCGCGATTGTCGCGAACGGCCGGGATCCCTATTTCCCACCTTGGCCGGATGTGGCGCAACTCAATGTGTTCAGTCCTGCGCTGCGTCAGGCCGCCGCCGCAACGGTGCTTGCCATTGCCGAGCAGTGCGACGGGATGCGCTGCGATATGGCCATGCTCATGATGAATCCCATCTTCGAGCGTACGTGGGGATCCCGCGCAGGCCAGAAACCGGGGCGGGAATATTGGGTCGAACTCATCAGAACCGTGCGTGAGCGATATCCGGAGGTCCTGTTCATCGCAGAAGCATACTGGGATCTCGAGTGGGAACTTCAGCAACAGGGGTTCAACTACTGCTACGACAAACGGCTGTACGATTGGCTGGAGCATGGCCCTGCGGAGCAGGTGCGACTCCACCTCTGCGCCGACCCGGCCTACCAGGAAAAACTGGTTCGATTCATCGAGAACCACGACGAGCCGCGAGCCGCGGCGACGTTCGCGTCCCAGAAGGCGCGGACTGTTGCTGTGACGTTTGCGACGCTTCCGGGGGCCAAGCTGTTTCATGACGGGCAATTTGAGGGATACCGCGTGAGGGTTCCGGTGTTTCTTCGCCGCCGTCCGGAGGAAGTCCCGGACCGCGATCTGCAGGTATTGTACAGACGACTGCTCCAGACAATTCGACGCGCCGATTTCAGAGACGGAGCGTGGAATCTGTGCGAACGGATCGGCTTGCCGGACAACGGCAGCTGGCAGAACGTGGTCGCGTGGTGTTGGACGAAGGCAGCCGAGCGTCACCTTATCGTCGTCAATCTCTCCGAGGTTCGCTCTCAGGCTCGGATCACATTGCCGTGGGCGGATCTTGCCGGCCGTTCATGGCGCTTGACCGATCCTCTGCAACTGACGGTCTTTGAGCGAGCCGGCGATGAACTGCGGGACGCGGGTCTCTACGTGGATTTGGAGCCGTGGGGCTATCACGTCCTCGGTGCCGAGAGTCATTGATGCGGCTGGATGTGGAAGCCGAGGTGGGGTGCGGCGCCTGCGAGATGGTCGGCGCGGGATCCGCCAGGTGTGAGTTTCGGGCGGATCACGGCACGCGTTGCCTGGTTCAGTATCAAGGGGTATGTGATGTCATTGGAAGAGATCATCGGTTTCGTCGCAGGATTCGGAACCACCTTCGCCGCCGTACCGGACCTGATCAAGATGTTCAAGCGACAGTCCAGTCAAGGCATGAATCCGACCATGGCGAGTATCATGGGCACGTTTCAGATCGTCTGGGTCTATTACGGTTTTTTGATCGACTCGAGGCCGGTCATTGCATGGAATATGGTCGCCGTGGGGATCAACTTTCTCACGGTGGGGGCGTATTTTTACTTTGCTCAACGTGAAAAAAAGCATGGATGAAACACGGAGTCTTCTGTCCTGCGGAAGCATCAGGAGTGCGGTGAGTGTGTTACTGAAGGAAAGGGAAACCATCTGATGGTTCTGATGGTTCGAAAAACAAGCCGTGCGAGTAGGACGACGGTATTGACGGTCATCATGGCCATGATAGCTGTAGGTTGCGCCGGCGGTCTTGTGGGAAGCAAAGAGGAAAAGCTGGCATACTTCGACGGTATGGAAAAGGAAACATTGGCACGGCTCGTTAAGGAACAGCCCAAAACTGAGCAAGAACTGGCGCAGTCGGTGGGCTATGTGGTGGGAGAGAAAAAGGTAGTAAAGGTTCCTATGGTCGGGGGTGGCGGCGGGGCTGGCGTTGTTGTTGATAAGGGCGCTGGAAAGCGGACCTATGTAAGGATACCGGAACTTCAGTTCGGAATGGGCTGGGGCGGGAGAAGTGAAAAAATTGTGCTCATCTTCCAAGATGTAGAGAAGCTCCGAAACCTTGCCGCTGGCAAGTGGAACGCAGGGATCGAGGCAGAAGCCGCGGCCAAGGCAGGAGACGTCGGCGCAGCCGGTGGCGGTGGCACGGGAGACCTGGCGAAGGGATTTTCCACCTATGTGCTGACCGATGCGGGAGTCTCCGCAACCGCCACCATTAGTGTGATGCGGGTTCAGCCATATTCGATTGACTGAAGACAATGATCGAGTCGATGCAGCGAGTGTTCACTTCACAACATACACACATAAGGAGACAGACAGATGAAATTCCTCACACCGTTTGTATTAGCTGGAACCCTCTTGTTCGCCGCGCCGGTACTTGCCCAGGAGGAGGCCAGTTCCGGTGCCAACACCAACATGGACATACTGGTTCAGAAGATCAAAGCGGACAAGAAATTGCTGGTCGCCAGCAATATGGAACTGACCGATGCCGAAGGCAAAAAGTTTTGGCCGTTGTATGACTCATACCAGAAAGAGCTGGAGAAGCTGAACGTTCGTCTTGGCAAAACAATCAACGAGTACGCCGAGGCCTTCAACAAGGGGCCGATTCCGAACGATACGGCTAAGAAGTTGCTCAAGGAAGTGATGGCGATCGATGAGGCCGAGCTCAAACTGAGAAAAACCTCCGCGGACAAGATCGGCAAGGTGCTCTCGGCGACGCAAACCGCGCGCTACATCCAAATCGAAAATAAGATTCGAGCCGTTCTGAAGGCGGACCTCGCGGCGAACATCCCGCTTGTGTACTAAGCACGACTGAGAGTGCCATAGGTCAGTAGTCACGTATTCTTGAGGCGAGGTCTGTCTCAGGCAAGGGAGCTGTGTATGAATATGAGGAAATCACAGGACCGACGGTCTCGTATGTTGATGGGTCTCGCGGTGGTCTTGCTGGCGGGGATAATTCTTTCCGGCCCGGCGCTTGCCGCTAAAGACAAGCCCAACATCCTCGTTATCTTCGGCGATGACATCGGCCAGACGAATGTGAGCGCCTATTCGATGGGTTTGATGGGCTACCGCACACCGAACATCGACCGCATTGCCAGGGAAGGGGTGATCTTTACCGACTATTATGCCGAGCAGAGTTGTACTGCCGGCCGGTCCTCGTTCATTACCGGTCAGGCCACGCTCAGGACGGGGCTTTCCAAGGTAGGAATTCCGGCTGCTCCTGTCGGACTGCAGGCGCGCGATGCGACCATTGCCGAACTGTTGAAACCTCTCGGCTATGCAACAGGGCAGTTCGGCAAGAATCATCTCGGAGACCGCAACGAGTATCTGCCGACCGTGCATGGCTTCGACGAGTTCTTCGGCAATCTCTACCATCTGAACGCAGAGGAAGATCCGGAGGATTTCAATTACCCGAGAGATCCGAAGTTCAAGGAGATGTTCGGTCCGCGCGGGGTGATCAGGTCCAAGGCAACAGACAAGGGCGATCCGACGGAGCAGCCTCGCTGGGGTCGAGTGGGCAAGCAGATCATCGAAGACACCGGACCTCTGACGCGCAAACGAATGGAGACGATCGACGACGAGACGTCTGCTGCCGCGATAGATTTCATGGAGCGGCAAGCCAAGGCCGGCAAGCCGTTTTTCTGTTGGTATAACGGCACGCGGATGCACCTGCGTACTCACGTGCGAGTTGAGCATCGCGACAATCCAGGTCTCACGGCCCGGACCGAGTATGCGGATGGCATGATCGAGCACGATGCCACGGTCGGCTCGATTTTGAAGTCCCTTGACGATTTAAAGATCGCCGATAACACTATTGTCGTCTATACGACCGACAACGGCCCGCACATGAACACTTGGCCGGATGGCGCCATGACCCCTTTTCGGAGCGAAAAGAACACGAATTGGGAGGGAGCGTTCCGAGTGCCTGCCATGATGCGGTGGCCCGGCCATATCAAACCGGGACAGGTCTCGAACGAGATCGTCAGCGGACTGGATTGGCTGCCGACGTTGCTGGCAGCAGCAGGAGATCACGATATCAAGGAGAAGCTGCTCAAGGGACACAAGGCCGGTGACAAGACGTTCAAGGTCCACCTCGACGGATTCAATCAACTTCCCTACCTGACTGGTCAGGAGCCGCGAAGCGCGCGCAATGAGTTTTTTTACTTCAATGACGACGGAGATCTCGTCGCCATGCGGCATGAGAATTGGAAAGTCGTATTCATGGAGCAACGGGCTCCAGGAACGCTGCGGGTGTGGGCCGAGCCGTTCGTGGCACTCCGGCTTCCCAAGCTCTTTGACCTCCGTGCCGATCCTTACGAGCGGGCCGACATCACCTCTAATACCTACTATGACTGGGTCATGTATAAGGGCACCGTCGCGCTCGCGTCCTCAGTTGTCGTCGGCAAATTTCTGGAGACGTTCAAGGAGTTTCCACCGAGCCAACGGCCGGCGACGTTCACCATCGACCAGGCAATGGAGAAGTTGAAGCAGAACCTGGGCGTCAATTGAGTCGCCGGTATAGGGGGTAGGCCACTGAATTTGGCGCTCGCTCAGCCGTGAGCGTCAGGCCCGTTCGTTTTCGAGAATGAGACGGGAACGAGCGCGTGAGCGAGGTGCAGTCCTTCCATCATCGTTCCGTTGCAACTCAGGGGTGTATGTGTCCGATACGGCCACCTACGGTCCCGGTTCTTGAGTGGAAGTACACGATGATGGTCCATCGAACGACATGCGGGCACGAACCCCCATTTTATTTATGATACTTCGGGTTGAGCCAATCGCCGCAGTGAGTGATCCGGGAAGCACGGCACCGATGAGTTCGAGAAGAGACGGGAGGCTGGACAATCGATGAGATGTGGCATCACACATCGGGTGGCTTGCGATGAGGCTATTCCCAGCCGGGTGTCTCGGAAACTCGTGCTGGCGGTCGGTCCCATCCGCGTCACATCTGTTTTACTGACATGTCTTTTTCTTCTTCAGGCATGCTCCACCCCAAGTCCGGAGACGCGTGGTCCCGAGCAGAACGCGAAGCGGATGCATCGGATCAGCGTTCTGACGTACAACACATTGCACGGGCTGGAAGTGGGCCGTTATTCGGTCCGACCGGGTGAATCCGAAGAGGCGCATGCGGCGCGATTGGCGCTTCAAATAGAACAGATGGCTGCAGCGGCGCCTGATCTGATGCTTCTGCAGGAAGTCAATCCGTTGCCGGACAGGGCACGGATGTATGTGGACGGCTTGAAAAAATCCGGTCTGGATTATGACGAAGTCCACCAAGTTGATGCCTGCGGAGTCCGCCTGATCAGAAATGTGGCTGTCGTTCCCGGATTGAATAACGGGTTGGTCGTCCTCGCGAAAGCTCCCTTGCTGATTCGCAAATTGGAGGGGCTCAAGCTCAGCGGCGGGATCGGGGGATGTCGGGATTCCACGGGCGCCCAATTCGGCGAACTGCGCTATGCCTTGATCGCAGAGATCGAGAACCCCGCCACCCGGAGGAAGATTCTGGCCGTCAGCCTGCATCTGCATTCCGGAATCGAGCGGGACGAATACTTCGCGCAGCGCATCAATGCCGCGCAGCTTGAGGGGCGGATTCCGAATGAGGGAGAATCCCGCAACATTCTTGCCGCTCTGGCACAGGGTCAGGAGCGAAGGCTCGGAGAATTGCGCACATTGGTGGGGAAATTGCGGACACTTCAGGCTGAGGGGCATTATGCGGGTGTCGTCGTCGGAGGTGACTTCAACTTCGAACCCGACTCGCCGGAATACCGAGCGCTGCAAGAGGCCGGATTGAAGGACACATACATGCTCGCCCGCCATACGGGGGAATTGCATTCCTATAATCCTCAGCACAATCCAATTGCGCAGCATGAGGAGGTGGCGCTTCCATCGGCCCTCAGCTCGGTCGTGCAGGCGATGCCTGAAGCAGAGCGGGAGAAGATTGTCTCCGGGTATCGGCAGGGCCTGACCATGAGCAGACGTATCGATTTTCTCTTCGTAATGCGATCGGGGCCGGCCGATCCGAATGGCTGTCTCAGGCAGGAGTTATTCGGAACGCCAAGACCTGTGACACTCGACGTGGGATCGGATCATTATGGCGTGCTGGACACGTACACGACAGATGGAAGCGATTGCTGATGCTGGTATCGTCGTTCATGATGGACTTACTCGCCGTCGGTCGAAGCGGCGGACTGAATTATTCAACTCCAAGGAGGCACTGATGCACATCTGGCGCACGATACTCTGTTTGGCGATGGTGTTGTTCTGGGCCCAGGCCTGTACAACCATCGATGTGAAAACGGACTTCGATCCCTCGGCGGATTTCACCCGGTTCCACACGTTCGCGTTTGCGGGTCTGACAGACATCACCAAAACCGGCCTCCTCGATAATTCTTTGACGCGGAAACGGATTGAGACGGCTGTCTCGAGAGAACTCACAAAGAAGGGACTCCGGGAAGTGAAAATGGACGAACGCCCGGACATCCTTGTCCACTACTGGCTTGGCACGAAAGACAAGCAACGAGTGCAGGGGACAAGCGGACCAAGCGGCGGGTACTACGGCAGGGGCGGAGGATACTACGGCGGGGGATACGGATGGGGAGCCAGTTACAGCAATGTCACGACCTATGAATATACAGAGGGGACGCTCATCCTGGATCTGGTCGAGCCGGAGAAAAAGGAACTGCAGTGGCGCGCGATCATGGTTGCGATTTTAGAGGATACGGCTCAAGAAAATATCGAACTGGGCAACCAGGCGATCATCAAGGCGTTCGAGCACTATCCGCCCAAGAAGAATGCGCCATAATGGCCGGATTCCGGCCACGGATATTGTACATTCAAGATCCTAGTGCAACAGTTGGTGAAAGACATGTGCTGAACTGTGCCGGTATTCGGTTTTCGCACGGCCGATTGTTGAAGCGCGCATGGACGGCGAATCAGGGACATGCTATTTTTCTGGCAGAATCGTCTGTGCGGGCTTGGTTTAGTTTGTGAGTAGCGTGTATGGCTTACCTTCGATATTCGAAGGACTGTGAGTGGCACGTCTTCGAGGAGCGCAAGACGGGCGAGTCCGAGAATCGTCTTGCCGTGTGGCACAAAGATCACGAGGCCGAAGGCGCGTCGTATACTGCTGCCATGATACAGAAGATGCTGGAGCTGGAAGATTACTCCGGCATCCCCGGGTACCAGCCGCGCCATAAACGCATGCTCCGTCAAGCGTTCGAAGCCTGGCTGAGCGAACAGTCCAGTGAGGAGATCTAGGGTTGGCTTCGTCTCATCAGCTTGTTCGTGCGCGTTCTTGGACGAAATGCCATGAAAGGGTGTCCTCGTGCATAGGGCGTCTCGGCAGCGGAGGCTGCTCACAAGCATGTGATGGAAGAGATACGCTGTGATGAAGAACAGGAGACCGCCAACCCCGTTGTTTAGAGGTGGAAGTCTTTTCTCGCCCGTTCAGGGCAATGAAGACTCCCGCCCCCTTGTACCGTTGTCATTATTCCAACGGCGGAACCACTCCGGCAAATGTCAACATATCGGTGATACGAAAGTCACCGGGTGTCGCGGACGGCAACACTGGTGTCCAGTTCGGTCGAGTGGCCAGATAGGACGTTTCATCGGCCTTCAGCAACCCGACAAACACTTCGCCGACGATCCGGCCTCCCACCGGTCCTAAGCGGAGCCCTTTCTCCATGAGCTCCGCCTCCTTCAAAATGTAAAGCCAGAGCGGGGTGCTCCTTTCCATGTCAAAGGGCTTGAGCATATCCAGCTGCGTGGGTGTCAATGCTGGAACGCCCATCCTCCGCGCAATCGCCTGGCCGGACGGTATCCCGAAATTGACGTGACGCATCAGATTGCGCGAGGCCAACGACTGTACCCCGTCGGCCGGCAGGCCCGGAGCAGGCCCACGTGATCCCGGAAGCAGCATCACCACACTGGAGAGCTTGCCGTCAATCTGCTTGTTGGCCCGGAAATTGCCATCGCCGAAATTGAAGAACGTTTGCCAGTCGACGAACCGACGTGGCGCGCGCTTCCCGCCACGCAGATCGATTGGATCCGGGTCGTTGGGGTCCTGGGTGTCGTCGAAGAGAAAGGCGAAGAATGGGGATCCGCCAGTGGCACCGAAGTTCAGCCGATAGCTCGGACGAATTTGCGAATGGCCGAAGCGGTAGGCTGCCACTGAAAATTCGATGGGGAGCTTCGGGTCCTTTGAACGCCTGCCACGCCGATCGTCTGAATCTTCGTCTACCCGATAGTAGCGGAGTCCCTTCTTGAGAATGTCATCGAGGCGCTCTTGTCCAATCGTCAGCGGTAGAAACTCGTGCACGATGATCCACTGATAGTGCCAGCGAACCTGGCGTTGGGCCAGCTTGAAGATTTGCTCATCGGATTTATCGGCAAGATCGGGATCCTTGCGTAGGTGGTCGACCACGGCATTGTGAAAACGCAGCATCGCCAAGTGGAATTGCGCAAGGATCACATGTTCGTCGTTCCGGCTATCTCCGAGGATGGCGATATTGTTGGGATCGCGCGGTAGGTCGAAACGGATCGCCCCCTTGCGAGAGACAAGCTCTGAACCTGGAAGGGGTTCCACGCGCAGCTTGATACCGTCATACAACTCAGGGGATCCCTCCAGTCCTTCACCGTACACGCTGTCCAGGTCGAACGCCGGGGTGCGAAAGTTTGTCGTTTTTCCAGGGTTGCTCTTTTCAAGCAACGGGGATCTCGGGTCAAGCGTGATATCGTGGTCCAGGAACTGTCCGAAGAACGTCACGCCGGCCGTCATGTTGGGATTGTCGGGATTGTTCGGACTGAACACCGTGGGCTCCGTGATCGATTTAATGGGATCGGTCAGGTTATCAAACGCATCGATGAGCCCGCCTTTTTCTCCCAGCTTCTTGGCCTGATCACGTGCGGTATCGGTCGGCGGGGCGTAGGGCGGCAAATCAGGAAACATGCGTGTGAAGGAATTGTCCTGAGTTTGAGGCCGATCCTTCATACCGGGAAGGTGCAGATTATTTTTTCCATCGGCGTGAGCCATGGTGAGGCCGAGCAGCGATGTAGAACACAGCACTCCTGCTAGACCGGCCGACAGGAATGTTTTGCGACGATACGACATGATGTCCTCCCTCATGATGTTACAGGTGTTCGCGTTCCGTGGTTCACCCGATGTTTCCCGGCAAGAACGCAATGCGAGGCGAGCAAGAACCGAACCATGGGAAGCGCATACTCCATCGTTCCCTTATCCAGGTGAAAGGAATGAAAGAAATCTCTGAGGGGCATGTTCTCGAAAGCAGACTGTATGTGAACCCAGCGAAACATTCAACCAACAGGCGTTATTCAAAAACGCATTTGCTGAAGTCGCCAATGTCTTACTCAAGCGAGACGAGCGAGACTGGCGGAAACGCGCGACTGAAAGGGACAGTGCTCACACGTCACACCAGTCGCGTTTCTCGCGCGCCACTCCACCCATTTCGCGATGAACCGTCATCAATAGTGCGGGCCGCCTTCTTAAGCGGGGCTAGACTCTAATTTCGGGCGGGCCGTGCCGAATGATCCACCTTGCGAAGCCACAACAGTTGAGATTTCAGGATTAGGTCTATGGCGCAATTGATTCGGGCTGCTTATGCGCCGGTAGCAACTTTGCAGAGATCACGAGAGTGTCTCCGCTATTCAGGTGGAGTTATCAGCAATAGTGTGTAGGAATTCTTTTACGGCAGGATGCCACGGGCTACAGTAGTAAAACCCTTATGAAATCGATTCGATAGAGTGACTCTGATCTCAAGGGTGAACTCGTTTCCCTTCGTAGAGATGTATTTCCTTAGGATTGAGAGGGGGTAGCACATTCAAAATACCCCATAATGACGCTCTTGATTCTTTCTCCTCCTGCGGTACGGTGCTTGCTTCTCTGATTCCATGAAGTCCCAGCAAGTTAAGGAGTGATGCGACTGGAGGTCTAGCATGGCGACGCACATCCTTGAAGAAATGCTCTCCCACTCCGTAGCGGTCACACAGCGCGGATGGAACGTAAGAAGTAACAACGTTGACCAAGCGTACGACGTGACATCGGCTACGACCATCTCTCCGAGACGTCGGTGTGAGGAGCGCACGGACTATCGGCACATGTGTTCGTATGAGGTGCTAGAGGTCATTGAGGAACAGTCAGTTGTCATCGGGCATGGAGAGGCCTTCGCAGTCAACCGGAGCAAGGAGGGGATGCTTCTCCTCATTGCCATGGCTCCTTACGCGAAACAGTTGATCGAAGTGCACACCTCCCGATTCGGGTGGGGTCAGACCGTGAATGTCTTTGAAGCTCGATGGGCCGAGCCTCTACAGGTGGAGTCAGTCGGGAATCTGTACCTGGTTGGATGCCGACGGATATTCGGTCCCTGTCACTACCTGTCGTTCTAGGGGCCTATCCGACATCGGCTGTTCTACCGAGGCGAATAATCCGTCACCATCCGCGTCGTCCTCGACCTGAGAAAATCCTCAACGTATTCCAGCAAATGCGCCTCCTGTTTTCAGCCTGCGGCATTGCATCTGGTCGCACTTCTTTCGCCTCGTCACGAACGGCAATATCGGATAGTCTTCTAACATCCCACCACGACGGATAGTCGACCTTTTCCTCGGAATGCAGTTTCTCTTGCAGCCACTTTCCCTCGCTTGCCCTCGCTGACTCAGAAGGGTAAAATCGACTCCCCACTCACCAACATCCATAGGAGGTGCTATGGCCGTCCGCACCACTCCCTCAAAACCACGGGCTTCTCTCGACCGAAACATCGAGCGGATGCGGAAACAGCTCGCCGAATTCGCCCCGTTCCTGGGCAAGGGCAAGCAGACGCGCAGTCTGGAAGAATTCGACCTGGAAACCGAACGGCTGATCGAAGAGCTGCTTGGGCAGACCTCTAACTTGCTGCACGCGTATGAGTATGCTGAGCTGGGCGAGGCAGCGGGACTGGTCAACATGACGGACGAGGCGCCTGAAGGTACAGGCATGGACAGTGATCGGCAAAGCCTGTTGCAGCGCGGTCGTGTGCTGGAGAGCTGTGTGTCGGAATTGGAGGCGCACCGTTCTGCAGCACCGAAGAAATCAAAAATCGGGCGCACGCTCATTGGTCCGCAGATCGCAGAGCACATGTCCGGTGAGATCCGGAGCGTGTCACACGACGACAGTCTGCGAAAGGCCGGGCAGCTCATGCAGCAGTGGAAGCTAGGATCTCTGCTCGTGACAAACAGTCAATCATACGTCGGTGTGATCACTGATTCGGCCCTGGCCCGTGAGGTGGCGGCCAAAGGGCTGGATCCCAATACGACGGTTGTCAAAGCCTGCATGCGGACGCCGGTGGTGGCCATTGAAGGTAGCCGGCCGATTATCGACGCGGTCCGCATGATGAAGGAGCAAGCCACCCGGCATCTGGCCGTGACGCAAGATGGACAGATTATCGGGGTGATATCCGTCTCCAATATTCTGCGGTATTACTCGGGCATTGCGTAACGATACGTCGTTCATTGTTCACAAAGCCTGGTCTCCAGAGTATACGCAGCGTATGGCCGGTATGGCTGGAAAGAGGAGAGGACGCATTGCTGATGGCTTGAGGAGTTTGGATTCCACTCTCGTCTCCATCGGCCATATGCCAGTCGCTCCTAATCAGAACGGGAGGTGAGAGATGGGGCCAACCAAGGCGATCGTGAAAGAGAACAGGCTATATGAAGTGGTGGGGGGAAAGCTGATTAAGGATGGGTTTGCCAACCGGAAGGAACTTGAAGACTATGTGAACCATCATTATGTGGCGTTGCCCGTCCTCGACAAAGCCGGGAACCCATGGTTGCTTGAGGGGAAGCCGGTGTATTGTCTCCGTGGTACGCAATACGAAACCGTAGATGATCAGAGGGTCCACCTCGCGCGATGTCCGGATTGCGGTGGTATGGGAATCAGGTCAGACGAATTTACGGTTGAATCGGATTGCATCCGTTGCACGGCCTGCGGGCATGAGTTCGATGCGCGATTGGAAATGATGGAAACATAATGAGGGGACAGCTTGCTGGTTCCTTACGCTCGCAGAGGGCGCACGACCAAAGTGTGTTCCTTCGAAGTGCGCGAGCCAGGAGGGAACATTGTGGTGGTCGTTGCATACGTGCAATAGAGACCACGCCAGCCGCCTCGCTGAAAGCAGATGAGGAGGCAGCCGTCGCTCAGACTAATGGAACATCTCGCCTTGCTAGTGGATGTGTGAGAAGGTTACCTCGGAAGAGCGCGCGTTTCTTGGGATGATTCTTTCCCGGCATTCTCGCAGCCTCTTCCATTACCAGTGGCAGGATCCCTTCGGTCCACAAGACGGGCGTTGTGCATGCTGGCAAGATGTGATTCTGCGTTTCTTACCCTCGATTCTATTTCAATTGTCGTGTCCCTCGACGCTGCGCATTCGATGATCGCGTTGCCTGTCGAAGCGCCGTTGTTGACTGTCAGCGGTGACCACGGTATCGCCAGGACCGATGGTGCCCCAGGGGATCCGCGTGTCTATGAAGAATGGGGCTATGCTGAGCGTGCGTGGTTTTTGGAAAAGCGTCAAGGTTTTACGGGGGTGCTCCGTGCGCTCTTGTGGCCGACGGAAGGCGTCGTCGAAGTCGGGATTCATCAATCGATCTGGGCCGAACGGACACAGAAGCCTCCGGCTGAAGCCTTCAGGTTTCAGATCAGTAAAGCCGGGTATCTGAACTTGCGGTCCTATCTTCAAGCCACCATTGCATCGGAAGAGCCTGTGGGGATTGTCGGCAACAGCCGGTTTTGTGTTGCCCGGTCGTCGTACCATCTGTTCCACCATTGCCATCATTATACGGCGAAGGGCTTGCGTGAGGCAGGGTTGCCAATCTCGATGTCGCAAGCCTTGACTCGCGATACTTTTGCCAGGCAACTTCGACGTATAATGCCGATCTCTTGAGACACACAGGTGGCGGCTGTTCTTTTTCGTGTTCCGCAAAAACGTTAATAATAGAGTGACTGTATATACTGTATATTATATATAGGGTTCTCGAATTCTACCTGATGCAGGCCTCTCGATGGAGGGTCCTTGGACAGTCGGGTGGACGATCTCTTTGAAAGTGGCGATTCCATTGATGACAGCGTCTCTCCGAGAGCTTCATTCTTCGCCAGGGCCTGGGTGGGGGCATGAGATGTGCCAGGGCATGCCTGGGAGAATTTTGGTGCAGGATTGTATTGACACATAGGGTAAAGGGAGTTAGGATTTCGGGACAATACACGGCTGATGGTTAGTGTGGGGGACTTGGGCTGGCATGATGAATCAAATAGTTTCATAAACGCAGAGGGGTGGGTCTCAGTTCCGTAATTTACTAAGGAGGTCAAGGCATGGCGAGTACAACAACATGGGGGGGGGCGGACCGGGGGTACGACATGTCGCTCTGGTACGATTCCAGGCCTCTCAAGATCGGCTGGTTTGCAATGTTGGCGGCGGTGGGCGCCGAGGTCGTGTTTCAGCGCGTGTTTGGGTACTCCCACGGGTTGGACTCCATGACGCCGGAGTTCGAAAACGTCTGGATGGGGCTGTGGCGCTTTAACGTGATTTCCAACATCATCTTCTCGGCCGCGACCTTGGGATGGATTTGGAGCACGCGGGATCGGAACATCGCCAACGTCGATCCCAAGACGGAACTCAAGCGGTACTTTTACTGGATGATGTGGCTC
>CBDDRH010000199.1:0-4273 GCA_965233025.1 uncultured bacterium | reverse complement strand
AGGAGCCAAAACCGTGAGCGACGCAACAACTCCTGCGCAACCAACTACAGCGATACCAGCGCCAACCGCTGCCACACCGCAGACATCAGCCTCTGCAGCGCCAACACCCGTAGCGCTGCCGCAGATCACCATCGACGAGTTCATGAAGATTCAGCTCAAGACCGCGAAGGTGCTCACCGCCGAGCGTGTCCCCAAGTCGGAAAAGTTGCTCAAGCTGCAAGTCAGTCTTGGAGAAGGAGCGGAGCAGCGGCAGATCGTCGCCGGTATCGGAAAGAAATATACACCGGAAGACTTGATCGGCAAGACGATCATCATTGTCGCCAACCTCAAACCCGCGAAGCTCATGGGCATCGAATCGCAAGGCATGGTCCTGGCCGCAGGGGACAGCGAAGTCCGTGGCCTGGCCACCATCCTCGAAGAGGTGGACCCTGGGACCAAAGTGAAATGAACCTGGCGGTTGCCACAGCCCGGCTGCTGCTTCTCTGCGGTACCGCGCTGATGTTCCTCTCCTGCCTCGCAATCTCGGCTGAAGGCGTCCCCCCTTCCGGTCTCCGCCTGAACGATCCACAACCGACAACCATCTTAGTCCGAGTTGTAGCCCACGGCGCGATGGTCCTCGGACGAGAGGTCGGGGGCGCCCGCGTCACAATCACCGATGTGGCCACTAGACACATCCTTGCCACCGGCATTCAGCAGGGCGAAGCCGGCGACCAAAATCACATCATGCGGACGCCGCGTCTGATGGAGGAGCCGCAGTATAGCTCCCTGCCTGCTGCAGCCTTTACTGCGACCTTCGACTTGCTCCGTCCCACGTTAGTTGAAGTGACCGCCGAAGGCCCCCTCGGCTACCCCACCTCAATCCAACGCGCCTCGACAACGGTATGGCTGATTCCCGGCCAGGATACGACCAACGACGGAATTGTCCTTCATCTCTACGGATACATCGTCCAGATCGAACATCCATATTCCGGTGAGCCCTTGTTTGCAAAAGACGATGTGATCCTGCGCGCTTCGGTTCGAACTTTGTCCGGAGCGCTGGTTCGCCCACATGGGGACTGGGACTCCCGGAAGATCCACATCTATGGTGAGCTGATGATCGGCGAGCGGGTTCTCGAACGACTTCAGCTGTTTTACAACAACGACCGAGCGCGTTTCGAAGCTCCGTTTTTCGTTCCCCTGCCGAACAATGCTCCGGACGGAATCACCATTCGCGTCGTAGCCGCTGACCCCTCTAACGGAAACGCTGGTGTGGGGACGGCAAAATATCCCGTGCTCGGCGAACGGTTGCCGCCCAAAAAACCTTGACGATTGCTCAGGAGAAAAGAGCCATGCCCCTCTTGGTCATGCCTTCCATCACTCTGAAGGCTTGCCGAGATGCGAGGGCCGTGCGACACTATAAGTAATGTCTACCCCAGCCTCATACGAACATCTCCGCTCCCGACTGTACCTCGCCCTGGCACTGAACGCGGTGATCATCGTCGCTGAGTTCATCGGCGGATGGATCCTCGACAGCATCGGACTCATGAGCGACGCAGGCCACAACTTCGTCGACCAAGGCGCGCTCTTTCTTGCCCTCTATGCCCATATTCTTACGGCCAGGCCCGCCACAGAAGCCAGAACATTTGGGTATCACCGAGCCGGTATTATTGCGGCGTTCTTGAATGCGTTCATCCTGTTGCTCACAGCCCTCGGCATCGCACTCGTTGCCTTCAAGCGACTGCTGCAGCCCATCCCGGTGGACGGCGGCTGGGTCATGGCGGTGGCCGCCTTGAGTTTCGCCGCCAATCTGAGTATCGCGCTTCTCTTGCAGCACGGAGCCAAGGATGATCTCAATATCCGCAGCGCTTTTTGGCACATGCTGGGTGATGCCTGGGTGTCCCTGGGCGTCGTGATCAGCGGCGGAGCCATCTTACTCACCGGATGGACCATCCTCGATCCTCTGGTCAGCTTGCTGGTCGTCGCGGTCATTGTTAAAGGAGCCTGGCCGCTGTTTAAAGAATCGCTTGACGTCTTGTTGGAATCGACCCCACCCAGGATCAGCGCTTCACATGTGGCTGCAACCATCGAGGCGATCCCCGGCGTAAAAAATGTCCACGATCTCCATATCTGGGCGGTCGAACCCCGGTTGATTATGATGACCTGTCACATCCTCGTCGATGGAGACGATTCGGCGATGACCAATGACCTTCTGCATACCATTCGCGCACGGGTCAGCACAGATTTCGGCATCAAGCATATGACGATTCAAATGGGAACCGACTGTTGCCACCCAGACGAAATCCACTGCGATCTCACCACGCTGGCAAAGCAGCACCAGGATGAGGGGCTCTTGCATGTGCACCATTAAACGCGCGAGACTTGCGGGAAAAGCGCGACAGGCGCGACACAAAGTTCGAAGTTCTGAGTTCCAAGTTCCGGAAACCTCGAACTCTCTCTTGTCCTACTTTTCTCGCAAGTCTCGCCAGTCGCGCTCGTCTCGCGCTCTGAAACACCGATGACGACCCCGATCCCATTTTATGTCCTCTGCGGCTCTCTGGGCGCAGGAAAGACGACGCTCCTGATGCGGCTCCTTGAACATTGGAAGAGCCAGGGCAAGCGGGCCGGCGTGTTGATGAACGAAGCCGGCGAAGTGAGTATCGACGGCCCGCGCGCAGGCACCATCGCCGAACAAGTGATGAACCTCGCCGGCGGCTGCGTCTGTTGCGACACGAAGGAAGACTTGTCCTGGGGAATCGCCCAACTAGTGAGGGATTATGAGTCGGATGTGATCATCCTGGAATGCTCGGGCATGGCCGATCCAGCTGAAGTGATCGACGGCGCTACCGATCTCTACACCGCGCGGCTCACACACTTAGAAAAAGTCATCGCCCTCCTGCAACCGATCCCCATCGACCGGGAAAGTATGGGTGGCTTCGTGACCGCACAGGCGATTCGCTGCGCCGACGAGTTGATTCTCAACAAGAAAGATCTCTATGTCGCCGGCCATTGGGAACAATTTACCGCGACGATCGTCGAACAGAATCCCTATGCGCGGATCTGGGAAACCAGCCATGCCCGAGTCGATCCCTCCTCGCTGCTCGAACCAATCACCCGCATCACGCCAACCGCGACGGTGAATGTGGAATTCGGAGTGTCTCGACCACACGCAACGAACACGCGGGCATCGTATCATCCCATCGCCACGACGGTGCGGCTGCCAGGCCCGTTGAACGTTGAACGATTCCTGCGCTGGATGAAGACCCTGCCCCCCGAACTTGAACGCGCAAAAGGCTTCTTCCGCTTCGCCAAGGGACCGGAACTCCAAGAGTTTCAATATGCCCTGCCTGGCAACTCAACGATTGCGCCGATCACATTGCTCGACGAACCAAGCCACGCTATCGTACTGATCGGACGAGGCTACGATCAGGAACGCTGTCAAGCAGAGTTGTTACGCTGTCTTGAAAACCAGGAGGGCGCACAGAGTTAGACAGCGGGATTTTCACGTGATGCGCGAACACCAGAAAATCGCAGAAGGAGCCATGCGGCGCCGGCTCCAAACAAGCCGCCGATCATCCACCCGCCCAGCACGTCCGTAACATAGTGGGCTCCAACGTAGACCCTGGAAAACCCGATGAGCCCGACGAGTGGCCAACTGACCCAACCGGAACGCGGATAGAGCACGTGGAGGAAGGCGGCCGCAGTCGCAGTATTCATGGCATGGCTGGAAGGAAAACTGAACAACCCTCCACAGCCTCCAGGCTCTACCGCTACGATGTTACTCAGCGCTCGACAGGGTCGGACACGTTCCACCACCCACTTGAGTTGTCCGCTCAGTAGATCCACCAGACCGATTACTCCGCCTAAAAGAGCCCCGCCGAGGAGCGCTTCACGTCGATTGCTCCAGATCCAATAGATGATGGCGAGCGCCAGCGGAATATAGAAGGTGCTGCGATTTCCGACAATAAGGAAAAACTGATCGATGATCGATGCATGGCCGGCGAGACCATTGATCGCGCGAAAGAGAGATTCATCAAGGCTCATGTCGATGACGATAAAGTGTCCCCTGTCATTCGTCAACCGTCAAACTGAGGGAATGGTCTGTCTAGAACCTATCTCAAAATTGCCTCCTCCTGTTCCTCCCCTTTGTAAGGGGAGGTAAGGTGGGGTAGAGTCTTGGCTGGCCACTACTGCTCATGCTGGCGGAACATGGCCATGATGGTCGACCAGAACTTCGACCTCCCCTTACCCCTCCTTACGAAGGAGGGGAACAGATAGCGAGCCGAGAAGTCAGAAG
>CBDDRH010000198.1:0-9046 GCA_965233025.1 uncultured bacterium | reverse complement strand
ACGTACTGGAGATGAACCGCGTCTCAGCTATGACTCAATGACCTAGGCCATGGCTATTCTTTCCCGTTAATACGTCCAGCTGCAGCTCATACAAGATGATGCGATTCAGTAGAGGATATCCGGGCGCGTATTCGTTCTGGGTGGGCGGTAGCGTCGGTAAGCACCAATCGTTCGCCACTGCGGTCGGATACCGCTGCCTCGCTAAGGAAACCCCCGCGGCAATTGAACGACTCCTCCGAGTCTTCCTGCATCGCCACCATGACGGCGAGCCCTTGCGCGAGTTTTTTCGGCGACACACAAGAGAAGAGATCCGCTCATTCCTCGATTCGAAAGCCGAGCCGGACCGCCTTCTTGCTTAGGTTTGCTCCAATCCGGCTGACTCGGCGGCACCGACAGAACGCATCGCAGTTCGCCGACGGTCAATGCCTCAGCGCTATACCTTCTGCCGCCGCTTCATTGCCGGGGTTGTCGTGGCCGCTTCGATAATCGCAGTCACGGCCGGATTGGTGATGCGCCTGTCCGGGGAGATCGCGTAGTATCGCATGCGAATGCCTTCAAGCTGCCCGACTGTCTTGACTTGGTAGTGCCGCAGGGTGTGTTCTTCGATGAACTTCGAAGCAGCGAACAGACCGCCGCCAGCGTGTGCGTACTCCTTCAGCAACTCGCTATCTTCAAACTCTGCGACCACCTGGGGCCGAATTCGCTTGCTCGCAAACCACTGGTTCAACAGTCGTCGCAAGGCGGTATTCTCAGTGGGCAGGAGCAGAGGCGCGCCGTCTAGAGAGCGGGGAAATCCGCTTTCGTACTTCTTGGCCAGCCGTTGGACACCATAGAGCGACACTCTGCTTTCACCGAGCAGGTGGCTGAACGCGTTCAGGGTAAACTGCGGCCCCAGGGGAAAGTCGGACAGCACGAGGTCCAGTTCGTGCACGACCAACCGGCTCATCAGATCATTCGGGTTTCCCTCGTAGACGACTGCTCGTACGTCAGGTAATCGGAGAGCGGGTTCAAGAAACTTGTAAGCCATCGGCTTGGGTAGCACATCGGTGACGCCTACCTTCAACCGGATTCCACCGCTCGCCGGCCGTCCTTCGACGGCCTGAATCAGTTCCTCACCCAACGGGAAGATATCGTTCGCGTATCGATAGACAAGTTGCCCGGTCTCGGTAAGTTGCAGGCGGCGTCCTACTTGTCGAAACAGCTTGTGCCCGAGGCTCTTTTCGAGAGTGCGAATCTGTGCGGAAAGCGTGGGATGAGCGAGGCGAAGTTCCTTCGAAGCCGCGGTGACCGAGCCTGTCTTCGCGACCTTCCAGAAGTACAGCAGGTGATGGTAGTTGAGCCAGGTCATGATCCGATGATATGTCGAAACTTTCTACTGGTCAATCGAAGCATTTCTACTTTTTAATCGACGTGCCAGATCGTAGAATGAGCTCAGAGATCGGCGCTCCGCACCGAGTTGAGCTCCGCTGATCCAACAGCAATCAGCGGCGGGAGGTGTTTCGAAATGTCCTGCGTCGGTAGTTTCTTTTTCCGGGAGGACGTCCACGGTGTGTCAGTCCTCAACGCCGGCATCCCAGCGTACTCAGCTCGGATCAGTTCGGAGCAGCTCAGGCACCGCCGGGCCGCCGATGGAAAGCGGACGACGGACCCTGCCCGACCCCTCGCGATCCACTGGTTTGGCCCGAGGCCCGCAAACGAGCAGGAATTGATCGCTGAGCTGTGGATCGCTGTAGATGAATTCGTTCGGACAAGAACTGGCACACCCGACGGCCGAGAGGATTGCCAGACTGATGGGAACAGAAATATGGCCGCGCCCAGCGTGCTCCACGAGGAGTCGAACCGGCTATCGCTGTCGCACTCGTACGGTCCGGGCAGACCGATACTGTCGGACGAAACGTCGGCCAGTCAACCACGATAGGAGGAATCCAACATGTCAGCACCGACCGGATTGGCAATCCTGGAGGATCCCGTTGAGACCCGGAACGACACCGGGAAGACCAGCGGATCGATCACGACTGCTTTGATCGGTACTGCGAAGGAACCGCCACCGCGCCTCGTGGCGGTGGCCATCGATTCTAACGAGGACCGGAGCCGCTTGGTTGCGCTCCTTCGATCCTTGCATCTCAACGTGGTCGCGCACAAGGGGTTGGGGACGCTTCGCAGATCGCTCCTTCGGGATAAGGTCGACCTCGTGATCACGGATGTGACGCTACCTGACGGGAATTGGGTTGATGTACTGCGAGTCGCTCTCCAAGCTTCACCGTCTCCCGGCATTCTGGTGCACAGCAGGGTGATCAATGACCGGTTGTGGTCGGAAGTGTTATGGCGAGGAGCGCACGACATGTTGATCGCACCCTTCTCATCCAAAGATGGCTGCGAAATCGTCGAAAGCTCTTTGCGAGCAAGCTGTTTATCGCCAACCATCAATCTGCGGCCTTGAAACGGCAGATAGGGCGGATGTCCAGGTACCCGCCGGCTTTGCTCATGTTACAAGGTTCCGGCTTGTCGCCATCCTAGAGCAGGGTCAGATCTTGTGGATGCGCTCGGCAATTAGGCTGGACAAGCGATGTTGCAACAACTGAGTGCGAGTCCGAATGAAGGGTGGCGATTCGTCGATGCGCTCTACAGGGAGCTGCTAGACACCGGAGTTCGTTACTTCTTTCCCGATTTCCGTCTTGAACCACTCTCGCGGACCGGGTCTCAGGAATTCGAGCTTGCCTACGACGGTGTGCAGCCACAACTGGGAATTCAATGGCTCGGTCAGAAGTACAGCGTCCGGGGGCTACCCGGTCCGTTGACAAAGCAAGAGCTGCAACTGATCTCGAGTATTGGCAGAGTCCTTTCGGCTCGATACATCGCTCTGTCCAATACCACGTTGGCGGCACAAGCATTCCAGCTGTTTCGAGGGCTTCCCGAGGATCGCTACGTCTCGTCGTTTCTTGATCCTGACCTATACGGGAACTCAGATTCTCTCACTCAGAATACCGACTGGATAGCAAATGCCATCGAAGTTCTCAGGATTGCAGCGTCCACGACATATGAGAATCGCCGTATCGCAACTGGCGTGCTGCTCGTCGGAGATATGAATGCATCCTTCCGTCTTCCCGATGCCAGCAACGGATTGCCGTATACAACTTCACTGACTCGGGCCATCAGCTTTCATAGGCTGTGTGACGGCCTCCAGACGCTGGCTCTGGTCGACGCCAAGGGACAACTGGCCGAGTTGATCGACATTCAGGAGTGGGCGAAAGCACGTCCGAGCGCCAACCTGCCTGTACCGCCGGTGTCCCGTTACGAACCGCATTGTCGCGCCACCCTCGAGGGCGGTCGTGTCTGTCTGGTGCTCTCCCCTGCCGGTGAAATCAAGGTCTTTGCGAATGGCGCCCAGGTATTCAATTTTCTCGGGGGCAAATGGCACCTGACGGACGCCGAAGCAAAATACGCGCTTTGGACTCAGGCCGTAGGGGATCTAGACTTGGCACGGCGGCTATTCACCGCGGCCCTCAATATGGCAGAAGACCGGCGCGGTGGCCTGTTTGTTTTAGTCAACGATCGGGTGGAAGCGAGGGATCTTCTCTGCCGAGAGGACCTGCTAACTTCCCGGGGAGACACCGGCAACGGGGCAACCGCTCCGTCGCATCGCGACTTTCATTACCTCCTCCAAGGGAAACGCGTTCGAGAGATGTCTCCGACGGTATTAGAGAGCATTGCGAGAATGGATGGAGCGATCGTGCTCGACAGAAGTTCGGCTTTGCTGGCATTCGGCGCCATCATCCAGCACGATCGACGAACAGATCCCGACTCTCCTGTCGTCGAAGGCGGTAGAACAACAGCTGCCATCACCGCTTCACGAGTCGGAAAGGCTCTGAAAATAAGTGAGGATGGCGTCGTCTCCTTCTACAGCATGGGCCGCCGTGTCTGGACGATGTGAAATATCCCATCGATTGATCGGAGATGCTTGCGCAACCGAAGGGTAGGTTGCTATCCCCATTTGCGGTCATCTCCTGTGCCGAGACAATCACTCACGTTGTTCTTCATTCCGGACGGTGCTCGTGGACCTGGGGAGAACCTCGACTCTGAACTTTCACGACCCGCAGGATCAGAAGTGCGTGAACCGTCGTCAGGGCAGCCAACCAGAAGGCTCCAGCTCCGCAGGCCGCGCCGAGGGCGCCGGCAATCCAAATACTCGCCGCTGTAGTCAAGCCGCGCACTCCGCCTCGCTCGTGAATGATCACTCCCGCGCCCAGGAACCCGATGCCGGTGATGACACCCTGCACAACCCGGCTCGGATCCCCGCTCGACGAAGGCGCGCCGATGGTCGTCAAATAGGACGAAACGATAGTAAAGCTGGCCGCGCCCAGAGAAACCAGGATGTGCGTCCGAACGCCCGCAGCCTTCCCGCCAGATTGCCGTTCCCAGCCGAGTAGGCCGCCCAGGACGATCGCCGCAATCAACTTGAGCCACGTGTCTAGGAGACCGACATAATCCATCGCTAACACCTTCGACCATTCCCTTCATCTATGCCAAGGCATCCGCTGAGCTACCAGAGGAGTAGGCTCTGCCTTACCCACTGCCGCAGCGAAACGATCACCGGCTTACGGAAAGAGCGTGGCTAGATCCTCGACCCGCTCCGCCAGCAAACAGTATCCGCCTCTGCTTAGGACCCTTCTCCAACCCCGGTCTTCAGTGTGGACTATCACTTCAGGGTACAGACCAAGCCGACGCAACTCTGCAACCAGGGTGCCCCAAGTGCCGCCCGGAAACGACTCCCGGATCAGCACAACATCTGGGCACAAGCCGCCCTGCAGAATCGTGCTCGCCTCGACGCTATTGCTCGACATCGCAATACGAAGGGCCGCGAGCTCAGCAATCTCTGAGATAGACTCGCACCTCCCGGCCCAACCAACAATGAGCGCCACCTTGCGAGGCCTCGCGGAAACCGTTGTCTTTGTCACTTCCCTCTTACGCCGGCTCCACTGAGGTTCCACCTTCGCATGCTCGGTTTGGCGACGTTGGGAGTCCATCATCTCGCTTCCTCCTTTCGTCCCGTTGTCATTCAGGCCGGCGATCGTATGGATCGAGCCCTTCAACCTTCGCTGACAACAGGTCCTCAATGTGACGTGCATGCTTAGCATGGAGATGGCTCAGGACGTCGTCTGTCAGGTAGTCTTGGCATGCTCGGGCGAGCTCCCGGTGCTCATCGAGTGTTTCCACAATCTTTCTCTCCGTTTGGAGGCTCGCCGCCAGCATTTCTTGAGGCAACCTCGGAACGATCGAACCAGCTTTCCACCGGGATCGAAACGTTTGGTCGCCTAGATCTGGCACGGGAATACCGCCAAGGCCGACAATCCTATCGGCCACCAGGTCAATGCTTTTCGCGACTGCACAGCCCAGGTCGATAGCCAGGCAACGATGGGCCAACCAGGACGATCCCTCAACCGTCCATTCATACACTTTGTACAGAAGATGTAGCCCCATCAGAGCGGTCAGGTCATTGGTCAGGGCTCCCAACAGCTCGTGCGTGGATTCGGAGTTCTCGGCCGACGAAGCGGCGCTTACTTCCCGCGTATTATTCAAGCAAGAGCTGCTGGCCCGGGTACCGAGACCCTCGGGAATGGGTCTGCTCTGAACGGCTTGCAACGGTCCTCCCAAGCTGGTACTTCGATCGCCTGTGCTCATCACATCCTCCATTTCTCTTTCACTCGCTCTCACGGTGTTGTAAAGTTAAACGGGCTGCGCCTCGACTTCTTTTCTTGCACGATCGCCCGCTGGCTTTTCCGCGCCGTCCTGCGAACCAACAAGCGTCCGCCGGGTAAACAGGTCTGCTTCCGGTTGGAAGAGAACACTTTCGACGAGGAACCGCCGGGTTCCTCCAGGAGTTTCGCACTCAAAACGGTCACCCTCGCCATACCCAAGCAGGGCTATGCCAATCGGTGCGAGAATCGAAAGGTTTCCGGTGCCGCTATTGACCTCGCTAGGCGGCACCAGTCTGTAGACCATCGATTCTCTCGAATCGAGATCGAGCAAACGCACCCTGCTATGAAGCGTCACAGTTCCTCGGGGAATCGCGTGACTTTCAACCACGTTGGCACGGTCCAGTTCGTGTTCAAGAAGGTCCAACCATCGCTGCAGGCGTTCGTCCGCGGTTTTCATGCCTTCCATGATGGAGACCAGTCTGATCTGGTCGGCTTTTGTTATGTGAATATGACCTTTCATGATGTTGCTCCATGGCGCGACAGTTCGCCTTGCTTACTTGCCTACGATCAGGTAACCGATGGCAAGCATCAATGCGAATACGATGGCACCACCGATAACTCCCCACGGAGTTCCTTCCGATATTTCCTGAAGAGAAGTTCGAAACATGAATAGACTCCTTTCAAAAGGGCCAGCGAATCGCTCGCCCGAAGATAGCCGGTAAGGCACCTACTGTTGGCTGAGTTACCACAGCGTTCGTCACGCCGGGGATTCGTCTGTGAAAAAGATCGAACGGCAGGCGTTCGGGGATACAGAGAGAACGGGTTCGACCACTAATCGCCGTACGAAAGGCGCTGTGATTGGGCGCTTCTCACCTGCGGGCCAAGACGCGTTTGTCGCTGTGCCTTGATCCTGGAGACGTCAGGGAGACGGTGCCGGCAATGAATGCAGAACGTACGCCATCTCGGCGTGAAGAGATGACACGAAAAGCACGAGATTTCAGGGAGCGCAGTTCTTCTAGTGGAAATGCTATTCATCCTTGCCACCTCACGATCTCAGTCTACCTACATCGACTGTGTTTTAAAATTAGAGAATCCATGTGTTACCTGTAGATTTTATCAACAGATAAGTCCGAAGCGCTCATCGCTTCGACGGCAATGTGCGAGGAATCGGATGACTCGGAAGCGATAGAGCAGCCTGGCGCACTACGGCCCCGGAAGCGTGAGCCGTGAGGAGACCTTGTCGCCGCTAGCCGTTCTGTGAGATTGCCAAGAGTGTCTACCGATCGAGCGGTGAGCGATAGGAGCACAGATGGTGCGACCTAGACTCTTTCCGAACAACAAAGATTGGTCGGTCGGACCGTCCGTTGTATTCGCTCTTCACCCGCTTCTCCAAGCGCACAATAGCCGGCAGCAACGCGGAATTCTCCGGGGATGAGGCTGTATTGGAGCAAGGATTCTCCAAAGGTCCAGAGCAACTCAAGAGATTTCAGCAACAGGGGTGTTCTCCTGAGCACGCCATCACGGTGGGCATAACCAGCGACCATGCAGGAAGGCGCTAGGATTTCAAGGATACGGCTCAAGATGAAAGCGATCGCACAAAGGCATCTATAGAATGCGTCCTCACCACCTTGGCGATGGACACTGCTCATCGCCTTAATGTTCGCATTCATCGGCTCTCTGTAAATCATCCGCGACGCCACGGTTCGCCATATTCGGGGCGTCGGTACGGACGAGAACCCATCGCAGTCAGTGAGCCGGAATTTCCAGTCGCGGTGAGGCTGTTCGCAGGGGCGGCTGGCTGACGTGCGGTACCTGTTGAGGTGTTGCTGAGCAGGGACCATGAAGCGCTTTTTCCTGGAGTATCTTCTATATTCCAAGGAGATTGTCGTAGCGGAGTTTGACCGTCGTTCGTGATCAGGTATGGAAAGGAGTATCGGATCGTGCCCAAGCAACAAGCGACACCGCATCTCTCGTACGGAATCGCGCCGCCGAAGTTCCGTCTGCCCGGCGCGACGCACGTCGGAGCCGTGCGGCTCCAGGTCAGCAGCTTACGCCGATCCATCAAGTACTACGAGCACGTGCTCGGCCTCCGAGTGTACAACGCCTCGACAGAGACCGCCACGCTGGGACCGCAGGGCGACGATCGAGCATTGGTCATCCTGCAGCCCGAGAGCGGGGTGACGTCGGCACGGCGCGGCGCATTCGGGCTCTATCACTTCGCGATTCTGCTGCCAGGACGCGCTTTGCTTGGGCGATTCGCGGCACATCTGTCGGACCTCGGTGTGCGCTTCGCCATGGCCGATCACCTGGTCAGCGAGGCGCTCTACCTCTGGGATCCAGACGGCCTAGGGATCGAGGTCTACGCCGATCGGCCGCAGGACAGGTGGCGGCAACACGATAGCGAACTCGCGATGACTACCGATCCGCTCGACCTCGAGAGTGTGATCGCGGCCGGTGCAGGAGACACCTGGAAGGGCGCACCGTCTGGCACAACAATGGGCCATGTGCATCTACACGTCGGGAGCCTGGAGGCAGCCGAGGGTTTCTACCATCGGGCGATCGGCTTCGACAAGACAGTGTGGAGCTACCCCGGCGCGTTGTTCCTATCCGCGGGCGGCTATCACCATCATCTGGGAACCAACATTTGGTCGCCCGGGCCGCGTCCCTCACCGGCTCAGGCACAGCTTCTCGAGTGGGAGATCATCGTGCCGGCAGACGATGACGTCGCAGCGCTCCAGCGAAATATGAAGGATGCTGGCTATCAGGCTGAAGAGGCGGAGGACGGATTAACTGCCGTGGATCCCTGGGGTACGGCGATACGTATTGGTACGGGCCCTGCAGTCCGGCCAAAAGGTATCTGAACCCTCAACCGAGGTCGCGTTGAAGACGACTGCTCAACGGGCGCCTCCGGCGCTTGGTTCACCTTCTCAATACTCAATCCATTCATGTGACGGCGAGATCCTGAAACGAGATCGCTATCCTCTTCCAGCGCATCCAGCGGACTATCATGCCCGAAGATTCACGGACGCATACAAAGATATGCAGCCCTGCTGCTAAGTCGTCTGGTCACAATCTATGAAGAACTATTGCTGTCGACTCTTGCTGTTGGTAGCCGCCAACCTCGCCGTATTGCGATCATACGAATCGCGAAGCACAGCACCGCTCCGCCAATTGCTGCCGCGGTGGGATAGAACTGGAGAACATGTCCACCGACCACGATAAGGGCGCCCGCCAGGGCAGCGATGGCGTACAGCTCCGAGCGCAATACCGTAGGGACTTCGTTCACCAGAAGGTCTCGTGCGATCCCTCCTCCCACGCCAGTGAGCATCCCCAGAAGCGCAGCCTGCATG
>CBDDRH010000197.1:0-26928 GCA_965233025.1 uncultured bacterium | reverse complement strand
CTAGTCTTCCAATCGACCTCTTCGGCTTGGCGCAAAGAAGGGCACGTCCGGACGTTTGAACAAACCAATCAGTGCCATCCCGGCAACAAACCCGCCGATATGGGCGAAGAATGCGACGCCTCCGCCCACACTGCCAATGCTCATCCCTCCGCTCAACAGCTGCATCACGAACCACATGCCGAGGACGACACCCGCCGCAACCCTCGTTGTGCCTAGGCCGGGCATTATCACCAGCACGCTGGCTCGTGGAAACAGCAATATATAGGCACCTAAGACGCCGGAAATGGCGCCGCTTGCTCCGACCATGGGGATAGACGAAGATGGATCGGTCAGCGCGTGGCTCAAGGCAGCTAGAATGCCGCATGTGAGGTAGAATGCGACATACTTCGCATGCCCCATGACATCTTCGATGTTGTTTCCAAAGACCCAGAGATACAGCATATTCCCAATTAGGTGCATCCATCCGCCGTGGAGGAACATACTGGTGATCAATGTAGCGTAGGCGGGAATGGCTACGCCCATCTCAGGGGGATCGGCTTCGCCGAACACGAGGGCTGGTATTGCCCCGTACTGAAAGACGAACGTGTCTCCTGAGCCGGCGGGAAGGCTGGCCTGATAGAAAAAGACAAGAACACAGGCTGCGATGAAAGCGATCGTGATGACCGGCGTCCGTTCGGTCGGGTTGTCGTCATGCAGAGGGATCATGGCGCGCTCACTGGCAGAATGCTGAAAAAGTCCGCCAGCGGCGTTCTCGCTTCACTCAGAGGCTCAACGTACCGAAGCGTACGCCTCTCCTCTTCGCTTGCTGCGGCCTTGCTGGACAGCCTTTTTGAGCATCCTGCGCGGTGTTCTCCTATTGTCCTAGACGTACAGACCAGTGAATCTCCATCGTGCCACACTAGTTTTTCCCGCAGCCTATTGAGAAGGAGAACGGCGCCGGTCGATGACCGATCGAGGGAGTGCCGGGTTATCCGGCAAGGAGCCATCAGGTCCAAGGGGGACTGAAAAGCCCGCGGCGTGCGTATGGCCTCCACCGCCGAAAGACGCGGCGATAGCCCCCACGTCTGCCCCATCCTCTCGCGAGCGCATACTGTAATAGCGGCGTCCATCGCGATCGTGCCAAATGACGCAAAACAGATGCTCCAGGGAAAGACGTTCGCCGATCTGACTCGTCAAGACCGCGCTTTGGACCGACGGAACGACGGCTCCGTGAAACTCGACTAACATCGCTTGGGCTGCCAGTTTGCTTACGATCTCGCTTTCATAACGCAAGATGGCTCGGCCTTCCTGCTCCAATTCCTTCTGCTTGAAATGACTCCACAGGTGATAATCGAATGGATAGGAGGCCACGGCTGCATTAATTTCTCGGCTGGAAGGGAGTGCCCAAGTCCAGAGGTCTTTGTCTTGGATATAGTCGAGGAGCCAGGGTGTCGGCTGATCGTGTGCCCATTCCCAGGCCAGGACAGCGCCGGACTTCTTCATGTCAAAGTAGGCATAGGGGAGGCCGACGAGGGCTTTCTCTGCCGTGATGTGATGATCGAGCACGAGGAGTGCCTGCGTCTGAGCGGCCATGGCTTCCAGCGTCTCGCGGGCATAGCTGAAATCAACGATGACCACTCGTTGGTCCTGTAGCTCTGCGGGAGGAGGATTCCCGTGTTTCACGGGAATGAACCGAGCCGCTGGGAATCTATCCCAGATCGCCCAAGCGGCGCCGAATCCGTCGGCACATTCGGCGTGATAGAGCACGACAGTGGGAGGCTGAGAGAATGGATGCTGTATACGGGAACCGGCCATCGTGGCGGAGCATACCACGATGCTCCTACGAGACTAAAGTGTCTTTGTGAGGAACAATCAGAGGATGTTGAGATGGTTGATCAGCTGACGCAGCCGGCTCGCACTCCGGCGGTTGGAAGTAAAGGTCAACCGAGGCAAGTCCTTTAATTCCGGCTCGTCGAGTTCTTCGGGGAGCGGTCCGTGCAATTCGAAGGTGCCCTCGGATAACAGGTCGCCAAACATTTCATGAAGGCCGGCTACCTGTTCGGGGGAGATGCTTGTTTTCAGCCGCATAGCCAAGAGCCGGCCGACATAACGAATGGAATGGAACCGGCGGTAAAAATTCCTGATCTCATCGACTGCGGCGTCCACGGACGTGGTGATCTTGAACAGGCTGAGATCTTCAGGGTTGATTAATTGACGGGCTAACATTTGACGTGTGACGAAGGCGTACCAGTCGTCCCAATAGTCGCAACCGGGAGCTTGGAGACACACGATCGGCTGGGGATCGCTCTTGCCGGTTTGGGCGAGGGTCAGGATTTCAAAGCCTTCATCGTGTGTCCCGAAGCCACCGGGAAACAACGCAATCGCGTTGGCTTCTTTCTGAAAGATGAGTTTGCGGGTAAAAAAGTATTTGAACGTGACGAGCTTGGGGTCATCAGCGATCGTGGTATTTGGGCCTTGCTCGAAGGGCAGCATGATGTTGACCCCGAAGCTGTTCTCGCGTCCGGCGCCCTCCTGGCAGGCGCGCATGATTCCGTCTGCCCCTCCGGTAATGACCATGAATCCTTCCTCGACGATCCGCCGGGAAAATTGGAAGGCTATCTGGTAGTTCGGGTCATCCGAGGCCGTGCGGGCTGAACCGAAAATGCTGATCTTGCACCGGTCGCGATAATCATGAAACACGCGAAAGGCGTGGCGCAGTTCTTTTACGGCGCGGTTGACGATCTTCAAGTCCAGGATGTCCAGATGAGAATCGTGGAGCCGGAGTGTCCCAGCCAGGAGTTCCTTCATGATCGCGGCCTGGAGGTCGTCCTCCGGGCTGTCGAGCAGAAGGCGAATGTGGTTGAGCAACTCCTCGTTCGAGGGGAGGACTCTGGCACGGGTCTGAGAGGGTCGCATTGGGTTATCCATGTGGGCTGTAGTTTATCCTAGGGTGAGAAAATTCTATCAGCAGATCGTGTGTTGGTCAAAGGAACGGAGCATATGTGTGGGGCTAGGAGCGATTGGGTGAGGGAGGCATTGTCTGAAGTGCCCAGGCCCTGATGCGCGCAAGATCGCTCGACGAGAGGTCGGTAAACTGAATATCGACATGCCAGGTATGAATCCCGCTTGATGGATCACCGGGTTTTGCTTCTGGAACTCCGCTGGTCAGGACGGTTCCATGAATGGTGAGCGGCGTGTTTTGACCAGGAATAGAAAACGCCAGTACGACGTTCGTTCCTGTCAGGATCTTTGCGGTGGATTCGACCAACGCTCCGACGTGGCTCAGGTGAGTAATCATGGCATTATAGTTGAGCCCCTGCGCCGAGGTTTGTCCGACTACACTCACCACGACGGGGATTCTCGTATCACGTCTGGGTGGGCTGAGCATCAGGTCTTGCGCACTAAGTACCCCAACCGGTTGGTTTTGCTTGGTGACAATCAAGAGAGAGGCACCTGTCGCCATCATCAGTGCCGAGGCCTCTGCCAAGGCCTCATCGTACTCGATGAACTGCACTGGTCGTGTCATGATCGTCCGGACTTCGATGTCGTGCGGTTCGAGCCCCTGAGCAACGACTTTCTTCACAATGTCGGTCGGCGTCATAAGGCCGAACCGCGTGTCGGTATCCTTCACGAGCAGGCAGGGCGCCTGTTCTCGTTCGAGCAGCAGAGCCGCCTCACTCACGGAGACGTCTCCTGGAACCTGCACAACCCCTGGTGTCATCATATGGGCAACCATAGTGTGTGTGAGATGTGTCGTCTTGAAGGACTTGTCATCGTCGTTTGGCATGGGTTCAAGCCATTCCCCCGACTTTCCGCCTACACGACTCGGGAGGACTCCATCCCTGGCGACGTAAGCCAAGTATAGCAGACGGACCCCCCTGGCCCGTGGCTGGGGCTTCCCTTGTCAAACAAGGGGTTCTGCGAATAGACTAGGCCAATTGTCAGAGCAGTACAAGGGGTGATCGAAGGTGGATTCCGGGTTCGTTCAACAGGACTTTCAGCGTCGCCTCAGTAACATTCCGCCATTGGGGATGGGGCTGTCGGTCGATGTCTATTCTCCAGATCTGTTCGAGTTGGCAACCACGCTCAGGGAGCGAGGGCTTCAGCCGGCTTATCTCGAAGTCTTTAAGGCGACGACGACCGCGCTCACAGCGGTTCGACGGGCTATGCCTGACATGGCGCTGACGTATCACGGGGAAGGCCTGTGGATCACTCAGCCAGACGTTCAAGAGTCTCCGTACTTTCAGCAGGATGTCGGCGAAATGGTCACGCAACTCAACAGCATACAGAGTTTCTGGCTGAATCATGAATGTGCGACGAAAGAGATGGCGGGCTACTCGTGTGGCACGTATCTTCCTCCGTTGTATACCCGGGTGAGTGCCGAGGTGGTGGCGACAAATATCGCAATGGTTCAGCAGGCGATGGATCGGCAGGGTCGTCGAGCGGACGGGACCACGCCGCTCTTTCTCTTGGAGATGCCGCCGCTCACATATTTTTCCGCCGGTACGATACCGATTCCCCATTTTTTTCGATTCATCACGGCGTTGACGCCCTGTGGTCTCGTGCTGGATATCGGACACCTCTGGACTGTCTATCGCTACACGGCCGCCTGCCGGCGGATATCGCTTGAAAGATTCGTGCAGGAGTTCCTGGACGAATTTCCCTTGGAGCGGGTCGTCGAAATCCACGTGGCGGGGTTGGCCTGCCATACGTCTAGTGGTGAACCAAAGAGGGATGAGGACCTTCCTGAATGGATTGATGCCCATGCCGCACCGATCCCGTCGATTCTCTTTACCATGCTCGAACAGGTTCTGGCTCACCCGAACCTTGTCAGCCTCCGAGCGGTGGCGCTTGAAGTGGACACCAAGCCGATTGAGATGATTGTGGAGGAGTATGCGGAGGCCGTTCGGCGTTTCTCCTTGCTCATTCAGCAAACGATGGCTCAAGGAGCGGTTGTAGAACAATTAATGGAACTGACGCCTCGTCAAACCTCAATCCAAGAGGCGGTGTGTCAGACTGATCGACAGCAATTACGCGACGACTATGCGCGCTACGCGCAAATCATCTGGGGACAAGCCTCTATGACAGGCCCGGAGTGGCAGGAAGTAGCTGCGGAGGCGACCGGTGTCACGCGATACCGCACGTCGTATGTGCCGTATGAAATTCTCCATTGGGGAGGAGACCTTGCAGAAATGTTTCCGCAAACCTGCCGGGCATTAACGGAGCGGGGCATCTGCCTGACCGAGTTCGTGACCTTCTGGTTTCGGTTGCCACGGCCACTCACGCACTCGTATGATTTCTTCCTGCTCAAGATCGAACGGTTTCTTGAATTTGTGACGGAGCGCGCACCTGACGTAAGGGACGGCGTGCAACAGGAATGCGACATGTTGCGTCAGGCCTATGCCCAGGTGAATGAAGTGGAAGACCTTGTGATGGAGATGAAGCGAACCCGATGAGCTTCTGGCAGTCACTTACGAGACCGATCATCGGAATGGCGCCGATGGATGGGGTTACCGATGCGACGTTTCGTCATACCGTGGCGATGCATGGGAAGCCCGACGTCTCCTTCACGGAGTTTACGCATGTGCACGACGTCTGCCGGGGACCGGAATTCTTGTTGGACTCCCTCATCTATCATGAGGCTGAACGGCCTATCATCGCGCAGCTCTATGGAAAAGAGCCGGACCTCTTCTATCAAGCCGCTCACGCCGTGTGTGAGTTGGGGTTTGATGGATTGGATATCAACATGGGCTGTCCCTCGCGGAGCGTGGCCTCATCGGGGTCAGGTGCAGGGCTGATCCGAACTCCGGATGTGGCCCAAGCTATTATGCAGGCCGCTCGACAGGGGATTGCCGATTGGGCGAGCGGTCAGACCCTTGAGGGTGCGGGTCTCAAGCCGGGCAGAGTAGCAGCGATCTGCCGGATGAACGAGCAGCGGCAGCATGCCCGCCCGCTTGTCCGCCGGACGATTCCGTTATCAGTCAAGACACGCCTTGGCTACGATGTCGTGGTCGTCGACCGATGGATCGAATATCTTCTCACGGAGCAGCCGGCTGTCATTTCCTTGCATGGCCGCACCTTGCAGCAGATGTATCGAGGAGAAGCGGATTGGAATGCCATTGCCCGTGCAGCGGAGATCGTGCGGGGGAGCGGAACGTTGCTGTTCGGCAACGGGGATGTACATAGTTATCACGACGTCGTCCGTCGTGTGCGGGATACCGGCGTTGATGGCGTGCTGGTTGGGCGAGCCGCGCTCGGAGCCCCCTGGTTCTTTCGGCAGAAAGATGAGGCGCGACTCATTCTGCAGCAACAGCGGCCTGAAGACGTGTCCGAACCGTGGATGCCGACACTCGACGTGCGCTTCGAAATGCTGCTTGATCATGCCAGACGGTTCGAAGCGGCTTGTGGGCAAGGCCAGTTTCGGCGGATGAGAAAACATTTGGGGTGGTACTGTAAGGGATTCCCTCATGCCGCTTCGCTTCGAGCTGAGATGTTCCGAGTATCTTCAGTCGCCGACTTGGAGCAGGTGCTCGCTAATTTTCGGATGCATTGCGCGAGTCTCGCCGAGGATTTCGGCCAGATGCCGCACGAACCCTTGGTCTCGGCTGAACCCTCTCCGACCTTGTAGCAGGATGCTGAAAAAGTCCGCCAGCTTCGTTCTCGCATCGCTCAGAGGCTCAACGTATAGAGGTGAGCCTCTCGGATATCGGAATCACCGGAGGGGCTTTTCCGTTCGCCAAGATCAATTCAAGGGGCGAACGGCCCACACGAAGTGCGGTACGTACCTCCTCGCCTCTTCGCTCGCTGCGGCCTTGCTTGGGAGAAGGCGCGTCTCGGCGCGCCAGGGTTGGGCGGGTGAGAAGTCTGGCCTTTTTGAGCATCCTGCAGTGTACTCTCCTGCTGTCACGGATTTGCGGACCCGTGAAGCGCTGGAGTGCCAAAACAGTTTTCCCACAGTCTGCTAGATGGCACTCATTCTGGCTTCCACCTCTCCGCGACGTTGCGAGCTGCTCTCCCTGCTGGGTATCCCATTCGACGTCATAAATCCATCTTATGAGGAGCGACTGGTGGTTGACCGGGCGGCGATCGAGCAGGTGCAGTCCTTCGCACAGGGCAAAGCGCAGTCGGTCGCGAGGCAAGAGCCGGAGGCGATTGTGCTGGGGAGCGACACGGTGATCGAGTTAGATCAGGACATACTCGGGAAGCCGGCCGATCTGGCGGATGCCCGTGCGATGCTCCGTCGCCTAGCCGGCCGTGATCATCACGTACACACGGCGATCTCGATCGTCTGTGTCGTTCGTGGAATAGAGGTCGTTGCCCTGTCTACGTCCGTCGTTCGGATGAAGCCGTTCGATGAACGAGTCCATGAAGATTATCTTGCGACGGGAGAAAGTCTCGGCAAGGCCGGTGCATACTCGATTCAAGGAAAAGGCGGCGAGTTGATCGATTCCGTTGGCGGAGATTTCACGACGGTGGTCGGGCTGCCGCTTCGCCTGGTTGCCCAGCTGCTTGCACAAGCAGGTGTAAGAGTGCCGGTCGATCTCGGCGAACTCTATACCATCAAGCCCTATCCCAACTGGGCCCGCTTCTCAGTCTGATTGCAAAGGGGTAGGGGTTTCCTTACAATGCCGCCCCATCATTTGTTGTGGTGTATACGGGGGGAGTCATGAACGTGCGATGCCTGACTTCAGTAACGCGAGCCGGTGGTGTGGCCATCTGTGCGATCACGGGCCTGTTGATGATCGGTGATCTCCAGCCGGTCTTCGCGATCGATGTGAATCTATCCGTGGAAGAGGCGCAGAAGGTTCTGGAAGCCGGGCGGGCGCCGATGGAGAAGGCCAATACCCCGGAGGACGTCAAGAGGGTCCTTCAGCAGGCCTCTATGATCACGCGCGTGGGAGCTGATCCGGAGAAAGATTCTTGCGGAGCCAGTGCCATACTCAGGACAAAGCGCTATCGACTTGAAGCCTTTGGCAGGCAGGAAGCGGCAGAGTCCAAGAAGAGGAAGATGGATGTGCGCATGCCCGATGAGTTCATCAAGAAAGTCGTGGACATGCCCAATATGGAAATTGAAGTTCAGCTGTGTGGCGATGACGAATACTTTGCCGAGGGCGCCTTGATCGAACTACAGCAGGGCTCCAAGAGGATCAAGCCCATCGATATTGGAAAAGCCGAACGTGGCCGAAAAAATGAGGGAACTGGGCCAACCTACCGATCGCGCTTCACCGCAGTGTTCGCTTATGAAAAGTTCGATCCTGTTGCGCCGTCTGTTTTCATCGTGAACCTTCAGGATGGCAATGAAGCGAGAATCGTCGCTGATTTCTCCAAGGTGAAGTAGTCACATTCTTTCAGTTCTTTCCCGTGCCAATCTGAGGCCACGGCTCCTGCTTCTCTGCAAACGGCCGTCCATGAATTTCCCCCATCGTATACTTGGCCCCGCCTTTGCAACCTCAGCCTGTTAGTTGTTTGAAATCTCAATAGTAACGCAAATTTTGTGGCGTTCCTCCCCAAAGGGGAAGTTGCCTGTGGCGTTTCGCGCCAAAATCGCCTTGACCCTTTCAAGAGCGAAGCGCTAGCCTCTGACGCGGGGTCTGTCTGGCTTAACCAAACAAACGAGACAAACGAGATAGATCAGATGAACCAGATTAGAGAGGGAGTGCAGCATGACCGAAGAGCGGGGCGCAATTCTCATTGTTGATGACGATACGGAAATGCGGGAGCTTGTCCACGATGTGCTCAAGGATCGCGGGCATCAGGTCTCGACGGCAGGGAGCGGGCAAGAGGCCTTGAAGTTGTTGGCCGAGCAAGACTATGCCGTCGTGTTGACGGACTTGCGGATGAAAGGGATGCAGGGAACGGAGTTGTTGGCGGAGGTCAAGCGTCTCTATCCGGGCATCGGAGTCATTCTCATGACAGGTTTTGGGTCAGTAGACACCGCAGTGGAGGCCATGAAGCGGGGTGCCAGCGACTACTTGACCAAACCGGTGAAAAACGATGAGTTGGTCCGCGTCGTGGAGCGGTCCATTCGCGAAGCATCGTTACGACGTGAGGTGAACAGGCTCCGGCGCGAGGTCCACAAGGAATACAGTTTTCATCAGATCATCGGCAAGAGCAAACCGATGCAGGAAATCTTCGACCTGATCCGGCGAGTGGCCGACAGTCCGACCAATCTTTTGATCACCGGCGAAAGCGGGACCGGCAAGGAGTTGGTGGCCAAGGCGATTCATTACAATAGCGATCGCCGGGATGCTCCGTTTATCCCCGTCAACTGTGCCGCCATTCCTGAACAGCTGCTCGAAAGCGAGCTGTTCGGCCATATGAGGGGCGCTTTCACGGATGCGAAGGTGGACAAGCGGGGTCTCTTTGAAGAGGCGCAGAAGGGGACGCTGTTCCTCGACGAGATCAGTGAATTGCCATTGATGTTGCAGGCCAAGATCTTGCGCGCGATCCAGGAGAAAGAGATTCGCCGCGTGGGGGCCAACAAACCGATCGCCGTCGATGTGCGCATCATCGCTGCGACGAATCTCAACCTGACGGAAGAGGTCAAGACGAAGCGGTTCCGGGAGGATTTGTACTACCGGCTCAATGTGATCGAACTGCGCCTGCCCCCCTTGCGTGAGCGCCGCGAAGATATTCTGCTGCTCGTGGATTCGTTCATGAAGAAGTGTGCCGCATCTCGCGGGAAACAGCTACAGGGGGTGAGTGAATCCGCGCTGGCGATGCTGGTGGATTATTCCTGGCCGGGCAATGTGCGCGAACTGGAAAATGTGATCGAACGAGCTGTGACGCTCAGCCGAAGCGAAAAGATCGTTCCGGATGATCTCCCGTTAACGATTCAGGGGGCCCGTGGCGATCGGCGCGTGCTCGACGATGCTGCGGAACGAACCCTGCCGCTGGACGAAGTGGAGAAAGAGTACATTCGCAAAATTCTCGAGAAGACAGGCGGGAACAAATACCAGGCTGCCCACGCCCTTGGCATCGACCGTAAAACGCTGTATCGTAAGCTTGCTGAAATCGAAGGCAAGCCACAGGCCGGAGAGTGATCCTCTCCTTCTGATCGTCTAGCCAGGTTTGTCGACGAACAATTCTAGCTCACACCGGGGCCCAGTGCATGAGGGCTATTGACAGTCGTGTTCTGCGCGCCAGGCGATCCCAATCCTCACGATCGGTATCAAGGTCTTCGATATACTCACGCCTGTCAGGAAGCGGCCATCTCACGCGTCGCCGTCGAGGGGCTGAACTACTTTTCCGTGACCTTGCAGACATCAGAGAGCAGCAACAGGCGGCGGTCACGCTGATAGCGGCTCAGGAATATTTTGAAGACATTTTTTGAAAATATTTTTGAAGCATCGAAGGACGCCATCGGCTATGCCACCATCGATGGGACTATCCTCCTCATCAATCGGGCGTTTTCGGAACTGACCGGTTTCTCGAGAGAAGAGCTGCTCAGGATGAATGTGCGGGATTTGGTTCCCGAACAGCACAAAAAACGACGGGATCACGTCGTGGCTCAAGTCCTCCAGACTGGTGAGCCGATCGAATATGAAATCGAGTATCTTCGGAAAAATGGCTCCCAGGTTCCCGTGCTCATCACCGTATTTTCGGTGAAGAGGGAGGATGGGAAGCCGACCGGTCTGGCAGCGATCGTACGAGACCTCACTGAGCGCAAGCATGCGGAGGAGCAATTTCGACTCGTGGTGGAATCGTCCCCGAACGGCCTGTTGATGGTGGATGAGCAGGGGGCCATCCGTATGGTGAACCGGCAGATTGATCAGCTGTTCGGCTATGAGCGAGCTGAATTAATCGGGCAATCTGTTGAAATACTTGTGCCTCAGCATATGCGGTCACATCATGCCGGAGACCGGACGGAATTTATTGCCCATTCCGAGTCGCGTGCCATGGGAAAAGGACGGGATCTGTATGGCGTGCGCAAAGACGGCCAAGAATTTCCGTTGGAGATCGGTCTCAATCCGATCCGGACATCGGACGGCCTGCGAGTCTTGGCGTCGGTGGTGGATATCACCGAGCGAAAGCATATTCAGAAACAGTTGTGGCAGGCCGAACGTCTGGCCGAGCTAGGCACCTTGGCTTCCGGGATGGCACACGAGATCGGCACACCGATGAATGTGATCCTCGGGCGCGCGGAATATCTCCTTCAACGCACAGCGGACGAAGGGATGAAGAAAGGCCTTACGACGATCGTCACGCAGATTGAGCGAATCACCAAGGTCATGAACCAACTCCTTGCCTTTGCCCGGCGGAGGGCGCTGGAGCGGCGGCCCGTCGATCTCGGCGAGATCGTGGACGACGCGCTGGAGATGTTCCAGGAACGGATCGCCCACAACCGCATCACGGTGGACAAAGCGATCGAAGCACATATGCCTTCTGTCCATGCCGACCGGGACCAGCTTGTCCAGGTGCTGATCAATCTTGTCATGAATAGCCTCTATGCCATGCCGGATGGGGGGCGGCTCAGGCTGAGCCTCGATCGAGAGAATAGTCACGTGCGCATCGGGGTGTCCGACACCGGCCATGGGATGACGGAAGAAATCCGCTCGAAGGTATTCGATCCCTTTTTCACGACAAAAGATTTTGGGAAGGGAACCGGACTAGGGCTTACGGTCGTGAAAGGCATCATCGAAGAACACGGCGGCACGATCGCGGTGGAAAGTGTCGTCGACAAAGGTACGACGTTTTGGATCCGGCTTCCTCTTGACATCCCTCAGATCGCGGCTACCTCCTAACCCATACCAACTCGTTTTCCCCAAGACATTCGATCGTCAGGCGCCTCGCGTGTGTCGCAATCTGCAACAGGCCTCGGTGCCGTCTGTTGCAATTTTCATCAGGTCGCGGCGCCTTCTCTTCCTCAGCCGCGGACATTTCCGTGATATCCAAACAAGTTCGCTCAGTTCGGCGCACATTGCTTCCCGCCGGCGAGATGGATCGGCGTGCATGGGTTATGCATTGTCTCCCCTTAGCAGGCAGCGGAATCACGATCCCGGCATGTGAGAACTTCGATAACCCGAACGTCGTAGAGAGGTCCGGTCCAGTTGGTTGTCCGGTCTGTCTGGTTCGTCTCCTACAACCGACCAAACCGAATAGAGCACATGAACACAACGGGCTCGTAGAGCATGAAGAGCGCTGGGCCCGGGGGGCAATGGATGAAACAGGACAGGAAGCCAGTGGTGGTCCTCATCGCCGAAGATGATAAGGAGATGCGGAGTCTCCTCTGCGATGAGCTGTATGATTTGGGAGTGTTCATTCGAGAGGCGGCTGATGGGGACGAGGCCCTGCGGGTGGTGCTTGATGTTCGTCCTTCTCTGATCCTCACGGACCTTCGGATGCCGGCCGGGGGCTTAGATTACATTTCCAGGCTCCGGACGTTTGCGCCCGGGGTGCCGATTATTCTTCTCACGTCCTTTGGGGATTCCAAGACGAAAGCCGATGCGTTGGCCATCGGCGTCGAAGCGTACTTCGATAAGCCGGTTCGCCTCAGCGATCTCAGAGGAGCCGTTCAGCGTCTCTTGGGTCCGGCATTGGCATTGGATGGAGAAGTCGACTGAGCACTGATCGTATGTGCGTACTCTTCAGCGTGCGAGAGGGATGAGATGGCCGGATCTCAAAAAGCGTCATCTACGGTTCAGCCGTTTAGAGACTCCATCCTCGCCGCTCGGCTGGAAGCCATCAAGCAGTTAGCCGGTGGGTCTTCCGATCGAGTGGCGGTCTTGGATCGTGAGTTCAACGTGATCTACGCGAATGAATCCGCATGGGCTGAAGATGCCACCCATGTGTCCGGTCATCAGGCAAAGTGTTATGAGGCCTTCGCGCACCGGGACGATCCCTGCGGCACCTGCCCGGCGACGAAACTGTATGAATCGTCCGATGTCCGATCCGTGGCCTGTTCCATCGGGAGAGACGGCACGGCTTGTGGAATGCGTCAGGCATTTCCGCTTGTCTCGAGCGGCGGCGCAGTCGAGTCTGTACTGGTGCTATTCACGGCGCCGCCGAAGTCTGCGAAACAATCGAACGGTGAGCGCACGAGAGACGAATCGATGCTGGGTGGACTGATCGGCATGAGTGCGCCGATGCGAGAAGTCCTCGACATGATCCGGCTCGTCGCGGATAGTTCTGCAACCGTGTTGATTCAGGGGGAGAGCGGCACCGGCAAGGAACTGGTGGCGAAAACGATTCACCAAATCAGTTATCGGCGGGATAAACCGTTCGTCGTCGTCGATTGCGGCTCGCTGCCGGAAACGCTGTTGGAAAGTGAGCTGTTCGGCCATGTGAAGGGAGCCTTCACCGGGGCGCATGCCTTCAAACGCGGACTCTTCGAAGAGGCGGATGGAGGGACGATCTTCCTGGACGAGATTGCCGACACGACAGCGACGTTTCAAGCCAAATTGCTTCGTGTCCTCCAAGAGGGAGAGGTCAAGCCGGTCGGCGGGACTCAGCCGATCAAGATCGATGCGCGGGTTATCTCGGCGACGAACAAGGATCTGTCCGAGCTGGTCAAGATCAAGATGTTTCGCCAGGATCTCTACTATCGATTGGCGGTCTTACCGCTCTACTTGCCGCCGCTCCGCGAACGGCGGGAGGACATTCCGCTGTTGGTGGAACATTTCCTGGCCGGTTCGTGCAAGCGGCATCGTCAGCCGATTCGAATCATCTCGCCGGAGGTCATGCAGGCGCTGACCGAAACCTCCTGGCCCGGCAATGTGCGGGAACTGCAGCACTACATCGAACGAGCCGTAGTCACGACCACCGGCCCGACACTCGCGTGCAAAGATCTTGCGGCGCTCGACTTCGTGACCAAGAATGGGGATTTGCGATCGGCGACACGTGGAGCCGTCACTCAAACCGAACGCGTCCGTATCGTTGACGCCCTGAAGAAGACCGGTGGAAACCGATCAACAGCGGCCAAGCTGCTCAAGATCAGCCGGGCCAGTCTCTACAACAAGCTGCGAACCTACCAGATTCATTAATTTGGAACTGCCAAGTTCGCAGCATGATGGTAGATAGCGACGACAAGTAAGTTCTTTGGCTGTTATTTGATAATCCAAGGGCAAACGGTTGTTGCCGACTAAGAATCATTACGGTGCTCGATATAGCATGGTAGCACTGTGATGAGCATCCTCTTCACAGCCTTGCTGACATGCTATACGGCGGGTGTCGGCCTGCCTGTTTGTCTACCGGGGCGTCCCAAGCTTCAGAGCCTGGTGGCCCACAGTCTCTCCTCCGTGGCCAGCCTCTTCGGCATTGCGCTCGGCCTAGCGGGTCTTGTTGCATCTGAACCCCTGACTCTGTCTGCCGGTTCCAGCATCCCTTATTTGAGCTTTGCGATCCGCCTCGATCCCCTGGCGGCATTTTTTGTGCTGACCATCTCGCTGGTTGGCTTGGCTGCTTCGATCTATGCGTTCGGCTACGTGACCGAGTTCTACGGCCGGCACTCCATTGGCGCGCTTGGCTCCCTTTTTAGCGGCTTCCTGCTCTCCATGACGCTCGTCGTGATGGCAGACAACGGATTCTGCTTCCTCATTGCCTGGGAACTGATGTCGCTGATCTCCTACTTCTTGGTCGTTACGGAGCATGAGAAGGCGAACGTCCGCTACGCCGGATTCTTTTATCTGGTCATGACGCACATAGGCACCGCTTTTGTGGTTCTGACCTATCTGATCTTGTTTCAATCGGCAGGGTCGTTTTCCTTTGAAGCCTTTCGTCATCCGGAGCAATCCTTGCCGGAAGGGATGCGGGCCTTAGTGTTTCTCGCCGCGTTGATCGGCTTTGGGACGAAAGCTGGGATTGTGCCGCTGCACGTCTGGTTACCCTACGCACATCCGGCGGCGCCGTCGCATATTTCAGCCTTGATGTCCGGTGTCATGATCAAGACTGCGATCTATGCGCTGATCCGGGTGTATTTCGATTTCCTTGGGGGGCAGTTTCCCTGGTGGTGGGGGTTTGTCGTGCTCGTTATTGGAGCGGTCTCCGCGTTACTGGGCGTGATGTATGCGTTGATGGAACATGAACTCAAGAGTCTCCTCGCATTCCACAGTGTGGAAAATATCGGCATCATCTTGTTGGGTATCGGGGCCGGCATGATCTTCCAGTCTTACGGCCTGAAAGAACTCGCCGCCCTCGGACTGCTGGCAGGGCTCTACCATACGATCAATCACGCGGTGTTCAAGGCACTGCTGTTCTTCGGCGCCGGCTCGCTGCTGTATGCGACTCACACACGCAGTATGGAAGAGTATGGTGGTCTTCTCCGGCGTATGCCTTGGACCGGGGTTTTCTTTTTGATCGGGGCCGTCTCGATTTCCGGCCTGCCTCCCACGAATGGATTTGTCAGCGAGTGGCTTGTCTTCCAAAGCCTCTTTCTCAGTTTTCAGCTTCCGGCTGTGTTTTTGAAACTGATGCTTCCGATCGCCGCAGCGGTGTTGGCTTTGACCGGTGTCTTGGCCCTGGCCTGTTTTGCGAAGGCTTTCGGTATTTCATTTCTTGCTCTCGCCAGAAGTTCCCATGCGCGTCATGCCGAAGAGGTCCCGATCGCGATGCGAATCGGGATGGGATTCCTGGCCGTATCGTGCGTTGGACTTGGAGTGGCTCCCATGATTGTGGTGCCGCTCCTTGATCGAATTACCGAGCCGTTGACGGGTATGTCGATCAGTAACAAGGTATTGGCGCTGGATGGATGGGCCTTGGCGCCCGCGAACATGGAGTTCTCCAGTGTCTCGCCGCCCATGTTGGCGGTCATGCTGATTGGGGGCGGTCTCCTCGGCCTGTTCTTGGCGTTCCTCTTCGGCGGCCGCCTGCTGACACGTTCCTACAAAACCTGGGGTTGCGGGATCACGTTGTCCCCGCGGATGGAGTACACGGCCACGGGTTTTGTCCAACCGATCAAGCGAGTCTTCAGCACCATTTACCAGCCAACGGTCAAACTCGAAACCGAGTTTCTGGAAGAGTCCCGTTACTTTGCCAAACAACGGCGATTCGAGTTTCACATCGAACCGGTCTTTGAGAAGTATCTGTACGATCCGATAGTCGATGTATTTGTGGGAATCGCCGACCGACTGCGCATTCTTCAGGCCGGCAGCCTACACCTGTACCTGGCATATATCTTTGTGACGCTTGTGATCTTGTTAGTGTTCGCCAGCTAGGAGAAGCGAGAAGGATGCAGCCACTCATTCAGGCGGTTTCGCTCGTGGCAGCACAGGTCATCGTCCTGCTCGCGGTCTCGCCGTTCCTTGTGGGGCTCATCCGCAAGGTGAAGGCGCGGTTCCAGTGCCGACAAGGCGCCAACGTTTTCCAGCCCTATGCCGACCTGGCGAAGCTCTTCCGGAAGCAGCCGGTGATCTCAACCAGTTCTTCCTGGATTTTCACCGCCACGCCCTACATTCTGTTCACTTCCACGCTGGCAGCCGGATTGTTGGTCCCTACGTTCAGCTCGCAGACTCCCCTGAATTTTGCGGGGAACATCATTGCGCTTGTGTATCTTTTGGCGCTCGGAACGTTTTTTCTGATCCTCGCGGGACTCGATACCGGATCTGCGTTCGGCGGGATGGGCAGTAGCCGGGAAGCGATCGTGGCATCGCTGACAGAGCCAGCCATGATCCTCTCCATTTTTGCCATCGCATTGACCGCAAGTTCCACCAATCTCAGCACCATCGTCCATAAGACCGCGCTGTTGGAAGGTATCGTGACGGACCCGTCGCCGTATCTGATGGCGCTGGCGGCTCTCTTTATTGTGGCGCTCGCCGAAACTGGGCGGGTCCCAATCGATAATCCTGCGACGCATCTCGAACTGACCATGATTCATGAGGCGATGGTCCTGGAGTATTCGGGCCGCTATCTCGCCTTGATTGAATGGTCGGCCGGCCTGAAGTTGGCCGTGTTTCTCTCTCTGATCGCCAACGTCTTCGCGCCATGGGGAATTGGGACAACGCCGACACCAGCGGCGATGGGGATCGGGCTGGTGGTGTATCTGGTGAAGATCTCAGGGCTTGCGGTGCTGATCGGGACCCTGGAGTGTATGTTCGCAAAACTGCGGTTGTTTCGCGTGACGGATCTCCTGGGCGTCGCCTTTATCCTGGCGCTGCTCGGGCTGTTGTTCTTTTACATTCTTCGGAGCTGATCGGATGCAGACGTTTTCCCACATTGGATCGCAACTCGTCGACTTGTGTTCGGCATTGCTGTTGTTAACCTGTTTCGCCATCGTGGCGCAGCGGCGGCTCTCCGCCTGCGTCGACTTGTTTGCCTTGCAGTCGGCCTTTCTCGTCCTGACGACAGCGCTGGTGGCCTTGCTGACCGGGAACCATCATATCTACATCGCGGCCGGGCTGACAGGCCTGATCAAAGTGGTCATCATCCCGAGGGTGCTCAAAAAAGTCATCGAGCGTCTCAACGTCAAACGAGAATTGGTGATGAACGTCAACGTGCCGGTCGGCCTGCTGATCTGCGGCGCCATGGTCATGCTGGCTTTCTTCATCGCGCAGCCCATCATACCGCTGGGTTTTCTGCTCACCCGCGATTCTTTGGCCATCGCCCTCGCGATCGTGCTCATTGGATTTTTTACGATGATTGCGAGGCAAAAGGCCGTATCGCAGCTGGTGGGCTTTTTGGTCATGGAGAACGGCGTGTTTTTGGGGGCCACGGCCGCCACCTACGGGATGCCCTTGATCGTTGAATTGGGTGTGTTCTTCGACGTGCTCATCGCGGTGTTGATCGCGGGGATCTATACAAATCGCATACAAGACGCGTTCGACAGTGTGGATACCCGCCACCTCACCGTGTTGAAAGAATAAGTGAAAGGTCCATGGCAATGATCGAAGTGGTTGTTCTGTTGATTACCCCATTCCTCGCGGGGGTGCTGAGCTTGGTCATTCACCGGTCCGCGTTGCTCCACGCGATCAACCTCACGAGCATGGGCCTACTCGTAGCGGCAGAAATCATGATCACCGGAACTGTGCTGAGGGACGGTCCGTTCACGGCTCTGGGACAGTTTGTCTATCTCGACGCCTTGTCGGTATTCATTCTCTTCATCATCGGGGCGGTCGGACTGGCCTGTTCGTTCTATATGCGTTCCTATATGGATGAACAGGTGGCGCGAGGCGTCATTGCGCCCGGACGGCTCAACCTGTTCTTTTTCCTCTTTCACATGTTCTTGCTGGCGATGGTGATTGCGACCGTCGCCAATAGTGTTGGAGTGCAGTGGGTGGCCATCGAGGCGACGACGCTCACCACGACCTTTCTGATTGCCTTTTGGCGCCGACGGGAATCCTTGGAAGCCGGCTGGAAATACCTCATCTTGTGTTCGGTGGGAATCTCCCTCGCACTGTTTGGCGTCGTGCTCACCTATTATTCGTCACTGCACGTCCTGGGCGATATCAGTGAGGCGTTAAACGTGACGCAATTGATGTCCGTGGCTGACCGATTGAATCCGCATGTTCTGAAGTTGGCCTTCATATTCATCTTTGTGGGCTATGGCACCAAAGTGGGGCTTGTGCCCATGCATAGCTGGCTACCGGATGCCTATACTGAGGCGCCGGCGCCTGTAGCGGCTATGCTGGCGGGCGTTCTTGAAACTGTAGCGGTCTACGCGATTCTTCGCATGCGGATGATTGTCGACCACGCAGTCTCGCCGGCCTTCACCGGCGGTCTCCTGGCATTGCTGGGGTTCGCCTCGTTTATAACGGCGGCGTTTTTCATCCTCATCCAGCACAACTATAAACGGATGTTTGCCTACTCCAGCATCGAGCATATGGGGATTGCCATGATCGGATTCGGAGTCGGGGGACCACTTGGAACATTCGGCGGGCTATTTCATCTGCTGAACCATGCGTTCGCCAAATCGATGGCGTTCTTTGCCGCAGGCAACATTCATCGTCGCTTCCACACAGTGGAGATCGGTCAGGTGCAGGGGCTGGTTATGGCCCAGCCCTGGACGGCCCTGGCGTTGATGGTCGCGGGGCTGGCTTTATCAGTGCTTCCTCCCTTTGCGTCATTTATCAGCGAAGTACAAGTCGGCTCGGCCCTTGCTGCGCAAGGAGTTCCGGGACAGTGGTTGACCAACAGTGGTGGTGTGGTGACGTTTGCCTTGTCGGATCGATTCAGCCGCCTGGGCCTCACCGGACTGTTTCTTCTCTGCTCGATTCTTGCGTTCAGCGGCTTACTCTATCGCATTACCGGAATGGTCTGGGGTACTCCGCCGGAGGGAATTGTGCGGGGAGAAACCTGGACGTTAGGCCATCTGCCGATCATTGTTCTCGCCGTGGCGCTGGTGGGATTCGGCTTCTTCCTCCCTCAGCCCATACGGCAACTTCTGGAACAGGCGACGCAGATTCTCTTGCTTCACTAGAAAGGACGATTGCTATGGCAGAAACGAGGTCCTGTGACGAAGAACTCAAGGCTGCTTTTCCGTCCATCGTGCAGGATGGCGCGGCGCAGGGAAAGTTCTCTCATTTTCTGGTTCCCAAAAACCTGGTCCCGGTGATCACCCATTATCTCCATACCCAACCGAGCTTACACGGTAGATTGACACTTTTATGGGCGATCGATGATCGCCCTGTTCGTGACGCCTATGGATTGCATTATCTGTTTACGCTGGAGACTTCGCACCGTTGGGTGATGTTGTCCACTGAACTGGCGGGGGACGATCGACGCTTCCCCTCCATCACACCGCACATTCATGCTGCCAAGTGGTACGAGCGTGAGATTCGCGACATGTTCGGGTTGATCCCACAGGGGCATCCGGATTTGCGACGTCTGATTCGGCATGAGCATTGGCCAAAAGGGACACACCCGCTCAAGAAGGACTTTCCGTGGGACAGCGTGTTGGGCCGACGGCAAGGCGAGCATCGCTTCCGCCGCGTGGAAGGAGAAGGGGTGTTTGAAGTACCGGTGGGGCCAGTCCATGCCGGGATCATTGAGTCAGGCCATTTTCGATTTTCTGTGGCAGGCGAGCCCATTATGCAACTCGAGTTGCACCATTTCTGGAAACATCGAGGGGTCGAAAAACTATTCGAACAACAAGAATTGACCGCGGCGGTTCCGTTAGCCGAACGGGTGTCCGGCGATACGACGGTCGGTCACAGTCTCTCATATTGCCAGGCGGTCGAATCGCTGCTGCATCTGGAATTGCCACGCCGTGCACGGTATCTACGGACCCTGTTTCTCGAGCTGGAGCGGCTTCACAACCATCTCGGTGACGTGGGTGCGATCTGTAATGATACGGCGTACGCTCTGCCCCATGCCCATTGTGGCCGGATGAAAGAGCAAATCGTGCAACTCAACGACCGGCTGACAGGTTCGCGATTTCTCCGTGGGGTGAACCGGGTTGGCGGGGTCGCCGTAGATCTCACGGCGGTGCAACTGGCTGAGATTGTCGACGAGCTGGATCACATCGAAAAGGACTTCTCGGAATTGGAGTCCATCATCGTCTCCAACGCTTCCTTGACAGATCGTCTGGAGACTACCGGTGTTCTGACAGAACGTACGGCGTGGGATCACGGGGTGGTGGGAGTCGTTGGGCGGGCGTCGGGTCTTGATCAAGACCTCCGTCGTGATCGACCGTTTGCAGCCTATGACGAGCTTCAAGTCAGGGTCGTGACCTATCGCTACGGTGATGTGCGGGCTCGGATGCGTGTCCGTATGGATGAAATTCATGAGTCCATGCGACTGGTCAGAGAACTCCGCCAGAAGATTCCGCAAGGGCCGATTGCTGTCGAACCAAGCGGTAGAGGTCAGGCCGGTGAATGGGCTTTGTCGGCAGTTGAAGGCTGGCGTGGCGAAATTGTGTACATGGTGATGGCAGGGGAGAACGGAAAGATTCATCGGTGTAAAGTCCGTGACCCATCGTTTATGAACTGGCCCGCGATCCAGTGGGCGGTACCGGGAAACATCATTCCAGATTTTCCGCTCATCAATAAGAGTTTTAACCTCTCGTATGCGGGGAATGATCTCTGACTGTGTAAGGGTAAGGGGGTGAGGTGTAGGGGGCATTACAGGCAACGCGGTGCAACTTCTGTCCTAAACCCCCCTGATGCCCAACGATTCACACCTTGCTAGAAAGGAACGCATGTTTCGTATTCTGAAGAAGAGCCTCAAAACAGGCGCGGTGACAGGTCGGCATCCTGAAGCCGCGCTGGCTGAAGAACCCTTGACATCGGAGGCGAAGGACAAAGCCAGGCCGTTCCGTTCCTCGCTGGCATTCCGTGCGGTCGATACCGGCTCGTGCAATGCCTGTGAAATGGAAATGAATGCGCTGGCAAACCCGGTTTATGACATCGAGCGGTTTGGCGTACACATCGCAGCGTCTCCGCGCCATGCGGACGCGTTGGTGGTGACGGGGCCAGTTACCGTCAACATGGAAGGGGCGTTGAAAGACGTGTACAAACACATGCCGGACCCGAAGATTGTCATCGCTCTCGGCGACTGTGCGATGAACTGCGGCATCTTCAAAGGCAGCTATGCCGTGACTGGTCCGGTGGAGCGTCACATTCCTGTCGATGTCAGGATTCCTGGATGCCCGCCGCGTCCATCGGAGATCCTCCGAGTCCTTTCAGAGCTCCGAGATGAGCGGCGTCGTTCAGGTGGCTGAACGACGCACATTCAAAATCAGCCGCGCGAGTGACCAGCCGGGAGTCTTTGTACCACCTACCATGTTAGTCCTCAGCTCGCAAGCTGGACGGTTTCGGGAATGGGTGGCTGGCCCCCGAGACTGCTGTGTGGACGGATGGTGTTGTAGTGGGTCCGCCAGCGTTCCGTCATGATCTGCGCTTCGTTGAGCGTGTAGAACAGCTCGCCGTTTACAAACTGCGCCCTCATTTTTCCATTGAACGATTCGATATAGCCGTTCTCCCACGGAGAGCCCGGCTCGATGTAGAGGGGCGCCACGTTGAGATGCTTCAGCCACTGTCTGAGCTTGATGGCAATGAACTCTGGCCCGTTATCCGACCGAATATGCGTCGGGATCCTACGACTCAGGAATAGATCGGCCAGGATTAACAGTACGTCATGCGAGCGGATCCGTCTGGCCACCACCGACACCAGACATTCCCTGGTGTGCTCATCGAGGATATTCAAGATCCGAAAGGGCCGACCGTCAGGGGTCCGATCGGCCACGAAATCATACGACCAGACGTGATTGCGATACGCAGGTCGCAGCCGGAGGCACGACCCATCGGCGCGCCAGAGCCGGGCTCGCTTGGGTTGCTTCTGCGGCACTTGGAGATCTTCCTGCCGCCAGATCGTATACACCCGATCTTTCCCCACGTCCCAGCCCTCCTGGCTCACGAGATCCGTGACCGTCCGATACCCATACCGGCCATACGCCTTGGCGAGTGCAATGATCCGCTCGCGCACCTGTGCTTGACTCGGATCCAGCCGTGGCTGGTACCGATAGGAGGATCGAAGCTGACCGATTGCCCGACACGCTCGGCGCTCAGACACGTGGAGCACGGTGACGGTGTGCCCCACGGCCTCCCGCCGACGGGCTGGGCTTAGAAGTTTCCCGAGGCGACTTCCTTCAAGATCGACAGATCAAGCGCCTGATTGGCCACAATCCGCTTGAGCCGCAGATTCTCCTGCTCCAAGACTTTCAGGCGCTTGGCTTGATCGACGCGCAGCCCCCCTACTCCTTCTTCCAGAAGGTAGTACGTCTGCTCGGTAATGCCGAGCTTCCGACAGGCATCGAGTACCGCCAAGCCTTTGCCGGTGTCGAGTTCCACCGTCCGCAGATGTTGGATGACCTCTTCGGGTGTGTACCGTTTCCTGGGCATGACCGTGACCTCCCTGGTTGCGGCTCAGTCTAACATTCATCCTGGACCAGATTAGCCCGGGCAGGTCACCCTCACGATGTTTCAGCATGGTCATGGCCGTTACCACAAGTGTGTGGCTTGCCAGTGATATTTGCCTGGTATACCTTACCCGGCATCATTCATATCTGTTCTCGATCCGACCGGAGGGCCCCATGTCTTACAGATGAAGCTGGGATTGGTCGGCGCTCTCCTTCTCATCACGGTTGCGCACGATCTTCTGCATGGTTCATGCAAACAAAATACGGGCTATTCCAGTAAGCGCCAGATGGTCATGGGACCAGGTGATTATTCACACCTCCTCCTGGGTGCCTCGCGTGGCGTTGGTGGTTACGCTTTTGGTACTTGTCGCAGCGGTATTGTTCGCGCGCTCATGAACGATGCAGCCTAGCTCGGGGGCCTGTCGCGTTCTGCGACAGCGATACTCGTCGCGTTGTTGCAAGACTCCCCATCTGTATTCGCTTGCCCGGCGTGATGATCCTCAAACGATCAATTTTGTCTCCGAACTCCCGCTACGATCCCTTTCCCAGGGAGCGGTACCCTTCCTGCACCTAATTTTAAGGAGGTTGAAATGAAGCAAAGTCTGTGTGCCATTTGCATTGCCCTATGGGTCGTGACACTCGTGGTTGCAGGATGGTTTTTCGTGCAGGGGTGGACGGCGCAGGGTGCAGATGGACGGATCCAAATCGTGTTAGCGCCGGTAGAGCGAGACCTGATCCTGGGCGAGATGCGGATGCTTTTGAAGGCAGTCCATGGTGTGGTCACCGGATTGGCCGGCCTGGACCAGGGGCCGGACCGGGCGCAGATCGAGCAGGCGGCCCGCTCGGCGGGAATGGAGATGGCTGAGGACGTGAACCCGGCTGTTATGGCGAAGCTCCCGCTCCCGTTCAAGCAGATGGGCATGTCGATCCATCAAGATATGGATGCACTGGCGGACGCGGTCGTGAAAAACGAGACGCAGCAACAGATTCTGCAACGGCTGTCGAGCATGACGGCCCGTTGCACGACCTGTCACGATATGTATAGATTTGGAGTGGGTCAGTAGCGGTCGGTCGTCATCATGCGCGATGTGAACAGTCGTGAGGGAAATATCGAGCCACGTTGAATCCATTGTGCCCGCGATGCCTCATAGAAGATGTGACCTGTCATGGCCGGATGACGGGATACAATCAAACATGCCAATCGCTTGCCCGTGCCGCGAGCAATGCCGCTGCAATCGCCGATCCGCGGATGGCGATCTGTTCGGCAAGAGGCTGTACGTGGAGGATAGGTAGTCGCGATGCCGGTGAATAAAAAAATCTCATTTTCGATCTGGTATGTTTTTCTCGCGATTTTTGCGGTCATTCTCGTGCACGATTTCATCGTGGCGACACAGAAGCTCGAAGAGCTGCCGTACAGCGAATTCAGGACACTTGTGGCAGCCGGAAAAGTGGCGGAAGTGACGGTGACCAATCAGAGAGTGACCGGGAAGTTGAGGGCGGAAGGAGGAGCCAAAGAGCAGAAACTGTTTACCACCGTTCGGGTTGAAGATCCCGATCTGGTCAAGGAGCTCAACGCGCACAACGTCACGTTTAGCGGCGTGATAGAAAGCACGTTCCTGCGCGATCTCCTCTCCTGGGTCGTTCCTGCGCTGGTGTTCGTCGGCATTTGGCTCTTTGCCATGCGGCGCTTCGGTCAAGGCCAAAGCGGATTTATGACGGTGGGGCAGTCGAAGGCGAAGATCTATGCCGAGAAGGACACGAAAGTCACCTTCGCCGATGTGGCCGGGGTGGACGAGGCAAAGGAAGAACTGCGCGAGGTCATCGATTTCCTCAAGACGCCGGAAAAGTTCACGCGGCTCGGAGGAAAAATTCCGAAAGGCATTTTACTCGTCGGTCCGCCGGGAACCGGCAAGACGCTCCTGGCTCGCGCCGTGGCCGGAGAAGCGGGGGTCACCTTTTTCAGCATCAGCGGGTCCGAGTTCGTGGAGATGTTTGTCGGGGTCGGGGCGGCCCGCGTGCGGGATCTGTTCGAGCAGGCAAAGAGCAAAGCCCCGTGTATTATTTTCATCGACGAACTGGATGCGCTCGGAAAAGCCCGCGGGATGGGACCTGTGTCGCACGAGGAGCGCGAGCAGACCTTGAATCAGTTGCTGGTTGAGATGGACGGCTTCGATCCCCGCATTGCCGTCATTCTGATGGCCGCGACCAATCGGCCTGAAATTCTGGATCCTGCATTGTTGCGGGCGGGCCGGTTCGATCGCCAGGTGTTGGTCGATCGGCCGGATAAGATCGGCCGCCTGGCCATCTTGCGCGTCCATGCGAAGAAGGTAGCCCTGGGTCCCGATGCGGACCTCGAGGTGATCGCCGGAATGACCCCCGGTTTTTCCGGCGCCGATCTCGCCAATATCATCAATGAAGCGACGCTCCTGACCGTGCGTCGGAATAAAGAGCAAGTGGGCCTTGCGGAATTGCAGGAAGCGGTGGAGCGGGTTGTCGCCGGGTTGGAGAAGAAGAACCGGGTGCTCAACAAGATGGAGAAGGAGCGAGTCGCGCATCACGAAGTGGGCCACGCATTGGTGGCGCTGTCGTTTCCAGGGGCAGATCCGATACAGAAGATCTCGATCATTCCCCGCGGGATTGCCGCGTTGGGCTATACCCTTCAGCTCCCGACGGAGGATCGTTTCCTGATGACCAAGTCGGAGCTGGAGAACAAAATTGCCGTCTTCCTCGGGGGGCGGATTGCGGAAGAATTGATCTTCGGCGAGGCCTCCACGGGAGCGCAGAACGACTTGGTCAAGGCCACGGACATTGCCAAGAGCATGGTCAAATCCTACGGGATGAGCGACAAGCTGGGGACCATCACGCTCGATCGTGAGCGCCAGCCCGTCATGATGCAGATTCAGGCGCCTCAGGAGAAAGGCGACTACTCGGAGGAGACCGCCCGCGAGATCGACTGCGAAGTGCGTCGCATCATCGATGAGCAATACGAGCGCGTGAAACGGCTGCTGGCGGAACGAAAGACCGCGCTCCTCCAAGGGGCGAAGAGGTTGCTCGAGCAAGAGGTGATCACCGGCGGCGACTTGAAAGCCATCATGGACAAGTACTAGCAGGATGCTGAAAAAGTCCGCCAACCTGCCGTGTTCATTTGGTCTGTTCGGTCTGTCTGGTCTATCTGGTTCAATCGAACGAACAGACAGACCAGATGAACCAGATCAACCCGTGTCCAAGGGTCCCCAGCCGCGTCAATTTCCCAATTGATTTTGGAACGCACAGACTTCATTGAAAGGCGTTCGCTATTGACCACGTTCTGATTGGTGAACATGCTACCGTGCCATCTCAAGTCGACCCGCTATCCAAGGCTTCGAAGAAGCATCGTTCGGTGTGACAAAGATTTAGTAGGAAGTTGAGTCGCTCAAATCGCACTGAAAAACGTGTAACTAATTGATGCGAAACTCCCCACCGAGGCTGACGCTCTGTTGCGTAACGGGCCAGAATGGTTCCCTGGAAAGCGTGCAAGAAGGGTTCAGGAAGGCCTATGTCTTGCAAAATCGAAGCGTATGACGCAGGCGAGCCTGTGGTCGTCACGGGCGGGCGTCGAACACACCCACACTAATATGAGGAGGTTCGTATGAAGCAGCTATTAGGAATGATGGCCGTGGCGATCGGCGCGATGTTGGTGCTGAACGGTCCTGCGTGGAGTGATCAGAAAGGCAAGGGAAAGAAAGGTGAATCAAAAGAGACCGTGGAAATGGCGCCAAGGCCAAGGTGACGATCGACGAGGCGATCAAGATCGCTTTGGAGAAAGTGCCGGGCAAGGTCGTCGAGGCTGAATTGGAAAAGAAGCACGACACGCTCGTGTGGGAAGTCGAAGTCGTGACGGAGGAAAACAAGGTGTTGGAGGTTCACATCGATGCCGAGTCGGGAGCCGTGATCGACGTGGAGGACGAGAAGTCGAAGAAAGACAAGAAGCATGGGCAGAAGCCCTAGCCCGCATGATTCATGAGCACTTCCGCTGCAATCGCCGATGGCTGACTAAGGCGAGACCGGCAGAAAAAGCGTGATAGGCTGGGACAGGGTTCGCACTTCACGCGTATCGCTACGCCATCGATCTGCTTAGCCACGAAGTATTATGACCTTTTGCAGAATCTTTACCGCCCCACCAT
>CBDDRH010000196.1:0-3216 GCA_965233025.1 uncultured bacterium | reverse complement strand
ACGGACAGTCGATCGGGTTGAGGCCAAGAGGCTCTTGAAGGAGAAAGAAGGAGAGGTGGCCACGGGGCTATATCGGGGACCAAAGATTGAGCGTATCCGATTCGAGGATCTCGCTGCACTCGTGAAACAAGACTACCAAATCAACAAGCGAAAGACGGCACGACGCATTGATGAGTACATGAATCACTTGAAAACGTTTTTTAGGAAGATGCGTGCTACCAGTATTACGACAGAACGAATTAAAGCGTACATCGTAAAACGTCAGCAGCAAGCAGCCGCAAATTGCACTATTAATCGACAGCTTGTATGTCTAAAGTGAATGTTCGGTTAGGATTTTAGCAGACGCCTCAATTGGTGGTCCGTGTCCCACATATTCCACAGTTGAAGGAAAATAACATTCGATCAGGCTTCTTTGAGCATGAAGACTTTCTCGCCCTCCGAAGCGCGTTACCCGATTATGCTCAAGTCACCGCAAGTCTTGCCTACTACAGCGGCATGAGAATGGGTGAAGTCTGTTCGCTTCAGTGGCGACAGGTGAACTGGACGGAAGGGAAACTGTATCTTCGGGCCCAAGACACCAAGACCAATACCCCTCGCGTGCTGTACCTCACTGGGGATCTCTTTCGTGTCCTGCAAGTGTGGAAAAGCCGTTGTGACATGAAGTGGCCCGCGTGCCCATGGATCTGTCATCGAGGCGGGATTCGGCTCCAGAGCTTGAAGCATTCCTGGAGAAAGGCCTGTCAGACGGTCGGAGTCGGGGACATGGTGAAAGATGCCACGAAGGGCCGCAAGGTCTGGCAGGGCAAGATCCCTCACGATTTTCGACGCACTGCTGTACGGAACATGGTTCGGGCAGGAGTGCCTGAGAAGGTGGCGATGGCGATTTCCGGCCACAAGACACGGAGCGTCTTTGACCGGTACAACATCGTGAACGAGAAGGACCTGGAACAGGCCGCGCGGTCCTTGTCGGCCTACTTCGAGCAGCAGACGGTTACACTTACGGTTACACTGGCTGAATTGCGAGGGGAGATCAGGGGTCCTGTAAGTCGCAAAGTGGTTGATTCGTCAGCGGAAGTTGTGGAGCTGGCGAGAGGAATTGAACCTCCAACCTGCGGTTTACAAAACCGCTGCTCTGCCATTGAGCTACGCCAGCTACAGAATTGATTTATCAGGAGAATTCCGACACGCTGAGAGTCCGCAATCCACCAAAGTGTCCACCACGTGCCCACCAAAATCCCACAACGGAATCCTGACCGAGCCGTGCAGTCGTCCTGCTGTCGCGATGTACCGCATCGATCACTCCCATTGTCCAGACGTGGTCAGACAAATAGCCACGAAACTATAGCACGACGGAGGAACGTCCTACAAATTCCAGCCGGGATTGAGCGGGCAAGCACGCAGGTGTTTACGTCTCGGGGTCTGAACGCTTCAGGAGTGCTTGATGGCGAGCGACAACGAGGGCGCCGGCTTCCTCTAATCTGGCGGCGGACACAATGTTGTATCGATCGAATACCGAGCGGGTCTTATGACCAGAAATCGACATGGCGACTTTTTCTGGAACGCCCGCGTCACTGAAATTCTTGACGGCCGTTCGACGGAAGTCGTGAATCAGCGCTCCGGTGTACCCGCGTTGGCCAGCGATCTCCGCCGTCGGATTCGTCCATTTTCCAAGTCCCAGCTTCACGCAGGCTGTCTGCCAGGCGGTGCGAATGGACTTGAGCCGTTTCCCCTGGTAGTGACAGACCCACGGGCAATCGGGGTAGGTGTTCTGTGTGGCGAGATGCCACTCCCGTAACACCTCAAACAACTCGCCACCCATGATCAGCATTCGGGGTTCCGAGGTCTTGGTATCCCTTCCGGCAAGCGTGATGGTGACGGTCTTTCGCCGATGGTCTAAATGCACCTGCTTCCACTGGAGGGACGTAATCTCTCCCCACCGCATCCCGCTCCAATAATCAATGGTGACAGGGGGCCGTGCATGCGGAGGGAGTTCCGCGCACAATTGCCTGAACTGATCCCAGGTGAAATAGCCTGACCGGGGAGGGGCTTCCTTCAGCCTGGTCCATTTAGGGCGTTGCGTGACGAGCTGCAGTTCGAGACCAAGAGTGAAGGCTCGAAGGAGAAAACTTATTCGGCGGTTCACACGTCCAGCTGAAATCTGGTGTTTTTCCATCCACGCTTTGGCCCAATCGCGGAGTGTCGTGATTGACACACTCTCAGCCAGCATCGAGCCAGCCAACTGCTTCCAAAATTCGGCCAGTTGGTTCGCGCTGTGCAGCGATTTCTGTGCGTTGAGCTTGTAGTCATCCACGACCAAATCGACAAGCTCGGCAATCGTCGTCTGCCGGACTGTGGGCCATCCGAACACGCCTGTGTAGGCGCGCTGAATCAACTCGTCAAGGATGTGTTCCGCCTGTTCCCTCGTTCCGGACACCATTCGCCGAATCCTCGGTGCGCGGCGACCTGGATGAAAATCTACGCGGTACCGCTTATCGGCCACGCGGGTTATTTTCCCCTTCACGCAAACGCTCCTGAACGCCGCGTCTCATACTGTTCGACATCGGCGACGCGGATCCGCCAGCGACTGCGACGGCCCCTGTTCAGCTTCATCGCTGGAATTCCATCGGGCGCGTTGACAATGTCCCGGTAAAGAAAATCGGGAGTGACTTGCCATCGGACGGCCAGTTGATTCACGGTGAGAAATTTGACCGTGGGCTGCGGCTCGAGACTCTTGTGGCGTTTCATGGACGGACTCCTTCGAAAAAATAATGCGTCGTGGTCACGGCCTAACATGACCTGTCATAGAAGTCATACGAGATAGAACTTTCATGAATAGTGCCAACAGGTTAGATGATGATGAGCATCGGGATGATGGCATGTTTCGAGAGGGCGAGATCCGCGCTTCGATCACTCAAATCGCGGATCATTCGGCCATCCGGGATGGGCTTCCGGGCTTTGGCAGAGGCATTCCACACTTGGCTCGTTCGTTGAGTGTGGTCACGGAGATAGAGTTTCAGATTGATTGATGGATACAGGGTGCTTGTCGTAAAGCGAGGAGCATCTGAGCTTTTGTTCGAGGTTGTTTGATCCCCAATAATAAGAAGAGAGCGTTGGTGACTTTCCCGTACCAGTTTTGGGTTGCGAGTGCGACCATCGGATCTGTTTGGTAGCGTTCCATCCATCCCTGTAGGATTGGCACTCCTTGTTCTTGTGAAG
>CBDDRH010000195.1:0-2705 GCA_965233025.1 uncultured bacterium | reverse complement strand
TACGGCTTCACCTGGCGTGGGATCACAAGACCCCATGATAGGGAATTGGGAATTGCTGGAGGGGAGATCATAGTTCTGGATCTTCAAACTAACGAGGTGTTGGGAATACGACGAGGGTATGTACGAAGCGGACAAATGAGAAATCTAACGGGTATCTGGTGGCTCACGGGAAAAACGTGCCCTGAATATAACTATCGTCACAGGAACAAGGATTTCGATTTTTCATATTGGTTCATCGGAAAAGTTCTTAGGTCAACAAACTTTGAACAAAGCTTCAAGGAGCTAACCAATGTCAACTAACATCACTGCATGGCTGGAGTTCGCTTTACAACAGATGGCGGCAGAATCCTACCTTGATGGGATCAACTTGCAAAATGAAGATCAAGTTCGTCTCCGCTTAAGTGATGGCAATAACGATATCCGAGTTATTCAGCCCGATCCAATCACGGGAGAACTTCCTGGGAAAACCCGCTTCACAAATGCACTGGCTGACCGCTTTCTCGCCACCTATGACATCGTCGACCACCACGCCAACGACGCGACCGGGTTCTCGGCGACGCTCATGCGCGACACCACAACCGGCAAATACACGCTCTCCTTCCGCAGCACGGAGTCCGCTCCGGCGGCTGAGGGTGGCGATCGCGAGCGCGACTTCTTTGGGGCGGATGTGGAGATCGGGGCCTCGGGGTTTGCCTTTGGACAGCTCGCAGCCATGGAGGAGTACTACCAGTCGCTCAAGGCGAGTGGGGCACTGCCGACGGGGGCCGTGCTCAATGTCACCGGCTATTCGCTTGGTGGGCACCTGGCCACCGTGTTTACGGAGCTCCACGACACCGAGGTCAATCAGACCTACCTGTTCAACGCAGCAGGACGGGGGCACGTGCCAGGAGCCGTCCCAGGACTGTCAGCTGAAGAAACTCGCATACAGGACATGTTGGCCTATTTCCGATCCGTCTTGGACAATCCTGATAATGCGCTGGACTCTTTCCCGCGGACACTGACCTATGACCAAGCCAAAGCGCTATTCGAGGCCCAAGGTGTGACGTGGCGTCCGTTCGATCAGGGGAGCACCAATCTGTACAGCGATGCCCGCTACGAGTGGGCGAAGGCGGCAACCCAGGCACTCTTCAACCCCAGTGGGCTGACATTTCTGCAATCACCGGGGGAAGTGCAGGATCAGGGACCCTTTGCCAAGATCACGCAACTGTACGGTCAGGCAACTACGGATGATCTGCAGTTTATCGCCAATGCCGACGTGCATGCCTCGGCGATTCCGGTCTTCATCGAAGGCCAGCCCTTAATAGCGGGTGGGCTACTGCCCAGTTTTACCGAAAGCGGCAATACGCATTCGATTACGCTCATCGTCGATTCGCTTGCCACACAAGAACTGATTCAGACCATTGATCCTCTCTATGGCCAAGCCAGCGCTGAACTCCTCATCAAAGCCTCATCCAACTCCAAGGCCGATACCGTCGCGCCACTGAATACTCCAGACGTGGTCGAAAGCGATTCGCTGGAGAAGACGGTGGATGTGTTTCGGAAACTCTTCCGAGACCCAGCGTTGCCACCAGCGAGTCCTTTGCTCGCCAATTCTCGGGTTGGCGGGTTTGGGGATCTTGCCAATCGCAACGATATGTATACGGCGATGACTGCCATCCAACAGGCGGTGCAGGCGAAGCAGGCCCAAGGTGTGGTGTTCACCATCACCGACCTCACCGATCCGGCGGTCGATCGCGCGACCATCCTGACCAGGGCTGATGTGAATACCGCAGAGGGGTTGGCCTATCGGTACGCCCTGAAAGAACTGAATCCGTTTGGTGTCACGGCCCATACGGAGTTCGAAACAGGCGCGCTCTATGGACCGTTCAATGCCCAGGGAGAACTCGATCGGTACGATCCGGCTACCGGAGCGGGAACGTTCACGACCTTTTATATGGATGATCGTGCGGCGTTTCTGAAAGAGAAGATCGCCTTGAATCAGGCCGACCAGAGTATTTCGACGGGCAACATCTACTTTTTTGACGCCAGTCAGACCTATGAGATTGCGACAGCCGATGATCCTACGACCACTCGGCAATTTATTTTTGGTTCTGATGCGGATGAGCGGTTCGAGTCTGGGAGCAAGGACGACGACTTGTACGGTGGCGAGGGCGTCGATCTGCTCATCGGCAACGGGGGTAATGACTATCTGCAAGGCGATGGCGGAGGGGATCAGCTCGAAGGAGGGGCGGGAATTGACCGGCTCGTCGGCGGAGCCGGAGTGGATGTCCTCGATGGCGGGACGGAGGATGACACCCTCGATGGGGGAATCGGCAACGATATCCTCAAGGGTGGCAGCGGCCTCGATACCTATATTATTCGAGCCATCGACGGCGCCGACACCATCGAGGACTCCGACGGCAAGGGCGTGGTGGAGTTCGATGGCAAGGTCCTGCTCAGCGGGTTGCGGCGCACGGACGATCCCGCTAATGTCTTTCGCAGTGCCGATGGCACGATCACATTGACGAAGCAAGGCAACAATGACTTAGTCGTGACTGGCTCCGGGCCATTGACAATCAAAAATTTCTCCACTGGCACGTTCGGGGTCAGGCTCTTTGCCGAATCCGGTTATGCGGCCGCGACGCGCGACACCTTTCTCAAGACCGTCCCCGACCCCAACAATCCTCCTCCGGCCACGATCCAGGTGGCCTTCTTCGACGAGGGCA
>CBDDRH010000194.1:0-2922 GCA_965233025.1 uncultured bacterium | reverse complement strand
TCGGGAGCTTTGGCCGCGCCCCGTTTTCCACGAGCCTCACCTTTCTTTCCAAGGCCGCGATAGACCACGAGGTGCATAAGTCACTCGGCTTGCAGAAACGTGTGGCGGCGGTGAAGAAGTGCCGCAGCATCGGCAAGCGCGCTATGAAGCTGAACGATGCATTGCCGCGCATCGACGTGGATCCGGAGACCTATGTGGTCAAAGCAGACGGGCAAATTTTAACCTGCAATCCCATGGCGATCCTTCCAATGGCGCAACGTTACTTCCTGTTCTAGCAGGCTGGTGAAAATGGCCCCCAGCTTCGTTCTCAGTCGTCCGAACCCCTCAACGTACTTGCCCAGTACGCCTCGGGGTCCGCACTCCCTGCGGCCTCGCTGGAGACCATTTTGACCAGCCTTTGCCGTGGTTGCCGCTTAACGGATGGGCAGTCAGGTTAACCATGAATACAAGAAGTCTTCTAACCGGTCTGCGATTCGTCGATAGCTTCTTTCCGTCAGGAGGCTATGCCTTTTCGTCCGGGCTTGAGGCGGCGGTGCAGGGGGGGGCGGTTCGAAATGCGGAAGAGTTGTCGCGTTACGTGGTCGAGTCGCTGACGAGCGGGATGGGAGAGCGGGAAGCAGTTGCGGTAGGACTGGCCCATGATGCGTTCGTTTCCGACAGGCTCAACATTGCGTTGACGGCGGATCGAGAACTGGATTCGATGAAGTTGGGACACGAAGGAAGAGTTTCTAGCCGTCAAATGGGACGGCAGGTGATTCGGCTGACAGCGGGAGGAAACGATCGGCCCCCATTGATCGACGATTACCTGGCTGCTGTCGAGGCAGAGCAGACACCGGGACATATGGCCGTCAGTCTGGGGCTTGCGCTGGCGGCAGCCGGTTGGTCCAAAGAAGACACCATCGCCGCGTTTCTCTATCAAACGGCGACGGGTTTTGTTGCGGCAGCCATGAAGTTGCTGCCGATCGGGCAGCGTGAGGGACAGCGGCTATTAGAAAGCTGGATCGAAGTCATTGCGCACGTGAGCAAGCAGGCAGCGCATCAGAGAGAACTGCGCTCCTGGTCGCCGATTCAAGATATCTGCGCGATGAAGCATAGCCGGTTGGAATCGCGGCTCTTTAGGTCTTAAGAGCCTATGATTTATTGAAAGAGCGTCAACCGATAAGGTAATCTTCCTCATTTCTGTCATGTGCTATACGTCATTTCTTCCACGCGCAGGGATGGTTTCAGGAAATGGGGTCCTGGATACCGAGAATGTTATTTGACGGGGGGAATCCCGAGGTCCTTGCAGATTTTCTTGGCGAGGATGTCGATAACCTCAGTATGGCGAGGGACGGCAGATCGCTTGTTCAATGCCGGATTATGCCACCAGGAATGCCGAGAGCCTTCTCGCAGTTGCACGCATCCGTACTCGCGCAAGTATCGCAGCAATTCGTGTCGCTTCATATGGCGATGGGTTCTTCATGAAAATCTGCGCCGGCCGCGTCGAGGGCGTCTTGCTTGTTCAATTCCAAGGCCTCACGGAGGGTTTCCCGTAGACTTGTGACCAGTTCTTCGTGGGTGGATTCCTGACAATTCACTCCCGGTAACTCTTCAATCCAGCCGATCCACCATGCGTCGACTTGTTTCACCACCGCCGTGTAGTCAGTTTGCATCTGCATTTCCTTTCTCTGTATTGTCCCATAGCAGACTGTCCGGCCTCCTGATTCTAGCACAACAAGTGACGCGAAGAATAAATTCGCCGGGTGTAGGGGGAATGACCTGTTTCTTGCTTCTACAATCGCCATAGGCTATAAGCCACAAGCTTTTCGGCATCCAGGGGCCTCTATGCATCGAGCCGATGAACATTTCTCAGGGAGTGGACGTGTCACGGCGGCGCGGGCGCGTCATATTCCGGTGATCGGTGTCGGTGGGCCGGTGGGGTCTGGAAAGACCGCTCTTGTCGAAGCCCTCTGCCGCCGTCTGCGCGATCGCGTGAGTTTGGCGGTGGTCACCAACGACATCTTTACCAAGGAAGATGCCGAGTTTCTCACGCGGCAGGGCGCGCTGCCTCAGGACCGTATTCTCGGTGTCGAAACCGGAGGCTGTCCGCATACGGCCATTCGTGAAGATGCGTCGCACAATCAGGAGGCGTTGGACGATTTGCTCAAGCGCCATCCCGAAGTCGAGCTGATGTTTGTCGAGAGCGGCGGCGATAATCTGGCCGCCACGTTCAGTCCTGAACTCGCGGACAAGGTCATCTATGTGATCGATGTGGCTGCCGGCGATAAGATTCCACGTAAAGGCGGTCCTGGCATTACCCGGTCCGATCTCCTGGTGATCAATAAAATCGATCTTGCGCCGCATGTCGGAGCTGATCTGTCCGTGATGGATCGGGACAGCAAGCGAATGCGGGGTGAATTGCCCTATCTCTTCACGAATCTCAAGACTGGACAGGGGCTCGACCAGATTGTGGCTTGGGCTGAGCAGCTCCTGCCGCATGGTGTACATCGTCATTAGTCTGTCTTTTTGTTCATTTGGTTTGTCTCGTTTATTTGGTTAAACCAGACCAACCAAATAAACCAAATGAACCAAACAAACCAGACTAACCAGTCCGCGTTCGACACGGTCGGGCGGCGAGGGGCGCTGACTTATGAATTCGAACGAGAGGGCGCACGCACCGTCCTCACGCGCTCGTCTTGTACGAGTCCCTGGCATCACTTTCCTCCTTCGTACCTCGACGACAGCGGCTGTGCCTACACCTGGCTGGTGAATCCATCTGGTGGCTTGGTCGGCGGCGATCATGTGTCGGTGGAGGCGCAGCTCCATGCCGGGACGCATGTGCTCATGACGAGTCCGTCCGCCAATCGTGTCTATCGAAGTCTGTCCGAGCCGGCCGTCCAGGAGGTTCGGCTTTCGGTTGGTCCTGATGCTCGGCTGGAATGG
>CBDDRH010000193.1:0-27780 GCA_965233025.1 uncultured bacterium | reverse complement strand
GCCATACACCTCCATGCGCTCAGCGTACCGTAGGAAACGGGCGACAAAACCCGCGGGAAGTCCAAGTATCTCCTCCTGAAGCTTTACGCTGTAGAAAGAGACACGCCAGTTCATCGAAGTGAGTATAGCAAATATGCTATTTTAAGGCCAGTCGGAAACCCGGGTAGGATGAACGCCGAGATGCAAATAGTGTACTTCGGCGTCCGAACTCCTGCGGCCTTGCTGGTGGAAACTTTGAGCAGCCTCGCCATATCCCCTGTTGCCCGTGCTGCACGCTGCTCACGATTCCAACGTACCCGCCGCAGCGATGGGGTTGACGCTGCGGCTAGGCCTTGTTTGCCAAAGCACAAGATCGAGCATCTTGATCTCGGTGACATCTGCGTCCGGATACGTTTCGCGAAAACGCTGGACTAGATACTTTCCTTTCTCCATCGAGAGAAATTTGTTGAAATAGGCGAGCAGCGTGGTGTGAAGCTGGCAAATGCGTGCCGCTCGGTCCTTAGAGTTCGAAGCAGGGAGTCGGAGGTTAAGATTGCGAAGAACAATCGAGTCTATGACGGGCATGGACGGTTCGACGGTTGCCAAAAGTTTGCTCGCAAAGGATGCTTCGTAGCGATTTGTTGCCAGGTACATAGCATTGAGAACCTCGGAGAAACATGCTCGTTTTCCCTTCTTGGTCTCGAGCAGTCTATAAAAATGATCTTGCCATTCCTTTCCTCGACGAACCTTATAAAAGTGATTGAATCGCCTCTTGTACAGAGGATTTGACCGAAGGTCGCTCGCATCTCGGTTTGTTTGGAGCCAAAGATACTTGTTGAGACCAGTAGCAACCGCTGGGAGCGCAATGTCAATCTGAGCTTTTGTGAGACGGATTGTCATACTTGGGCCTAACCACTGTGTATACTCACCAGCATACCTCGTCCCTGAGGCCACGCAAGCTTGGGCGATACTTCTCGTGTATTAGTGACTAGTCAACGGTCTCCCCTATGCGAGGTATCCGCGCACGTCGACCGAGGATCTTCTGAGGGCGCGTGGTCCTTCAATTCTTCCTTCATCCCCACCACAGATGGCCTGAGACTTCCTTCTTCGACTGCGCGCATCGAGGGACCACCGTTTCATCGTGGGGCCTCTGCGAGCAAGGAAGAAGGAACCTCAGGCCCTCAATCCGCCATTTGGCCTTCTTGGAACAGCTGATTCAATATCGCGTTTTTCTTTTCGGGGTCTTTGTAGTACTTGAGCGCCTTGGCAAAGTTGTCCAGGGCGCTCTCGCGTTTTCCCTTTTGGGAATAGTATTCGGCAATGCCGTGGTAGGCGCGAGGGTCTTGATCGTTGGACTTGAGGGCTCGATTGAAGGCTTCGTATGCGGCCTGCATGTGCTGGTTGCTCAGCGCCAACCAGCCGATGGCCGAGTGCGCCGGGCCGAAGTTTGGATCGGCAATGAGGGCCGCGTCATACTCTTTCTTCGCCAGATCGAAGCGGCCGCGATCCTCATAGAAGCCGCCCAAGGCAAAATGCACTTCGGCGTCGTGCGGATTCAATCGTAACGCCTCCTTGTAGGACTGCAGCGCCGGCTCCATCTTGCCCTGCTCCGCAAGGGCACAGGCGAGGTTGGTGTGGGCGGTCGCATCGTTCGGCGTCAGCTTGATCACTTCGCGATATTGCGGAATCGCCATCTCCAAGCGGCCCTGCTCTTGATAGGCGACGCCCAGGTTGGTCCGCGCCGGCGCATAGGACGGATCGAGGCGGACGGCTTCGCGATATTCCTTGATGGCCATTTCGAGATGGTTGGCCCGCTCATGAATCTGTGCGAGAAAATAATGGGGGTAGGCGGACTGTGGCGCGAGTGTGATCGATTCTTTGTAGGACGCGATCGACTGTTCTGATTGGCCCGATTGGGCCAGGAATAACCCCATCACGAGATGGGCGTTGGCCTGCGCCGGCTGTCGCGCAACGATTCGTTCGATCCACGCTTTGACCTGGGCAATGTCGTTTGGTTCCTGCAGGCAATTCGGATGAGTTTTCCAAGCCTCGGCGAACTCCCCGCGGAGCAGGTGAATCACGTTCAGGGCAAAATGGGGTCGAGGGTCTTGATCTGTGCCAGCGGCGTGATGGCGCGCCCAGGCCAGTGCGGCCTGCTCCGCCTGATCCCATTGACCCTCCAACAACGTCGTTTCACATTGCGCTTGGTAGTCGGTCATCGGAGTCGAAGATAGGGTTTATCTGGTGAGGGTGTCTTCGATGTCCGGCGAGGTGGCCTGGATGCGATCTCCGAGCACGGGATAGCGTGCCGCGATCTTCTGCTTCATCAACCAGGCAATGGTCCGGTACGACCAGTGGCCTTTCACACCGGAGCGGAGCTTGGCGATGTACTCGGCTTCGGCATAGTCCATTTTGAAGAGGCAACGCATCTTGAATCCGAACGGTGTGGCGTAGAGCGATCCCTCTGCGCTCGTTTTCTTGAGCTGCTCGATGTCCGAACGGACTGCGTCCATCGCCTGTCGATACTCTTGATCCAGTCCTGCGTGCACGAGCGGTGGTGGAACTTCGTACCCGTGCACCGTCGTGAAGTTTTGTTGAATCTGCTGACAGCGCCGGTGACGATGCATGTCGCGCCAGCCTCCGATGTCCATCAGCACGTCAAAGATGAAGGCGTAGCCGCTACGGAACTCTTTGATCAATTCGTCGTACGGCCCTCGTGCACTCATCGCCACGTCAACAGCCTCCTGCTTTTGCTTCTCCGTCCAGGTACGCACGACCGCGAGGAGGTTTCGGTAGGGCGCGTGCGAAACACGGTACAGCAAGGTCGTTACGATTTCGTCCAACGGATCATGGGGGTCAATGAGGTCTACCGGCTCCGGCTTGCCCCAGGATGCCGGTTGATCCAAGCCGGTTCCCCGGAGCGCGTCCTTCGCATATTTTGCGAGGTCCTGGTAGACCGAGGCTTGATAGTCGTTCGCCCTGGCATGGCGCGCGAGCGTCGGCGCGAGAGGTTCGTGTGCTCCGACCGGTTGGCCACAGAGTTCGCCCCAAAGATTCACCGGTGACCGCTGACAAGCGTCCTTGAGTTCGTCTCCGATCGTGCGCAATTCCGGCAGTTGTGACGACAGCATCCTGGTGATTTGCTTTTCCAGTGTCCTGATGCTGACGACTTGCCCGACGTTCGTCCTGGCCGCGAGAGGCAGGAGATATCGCGTCACATCGAACGCGCGCGCGGCAATCGTCCGCTGATAATCGGCCGGTTTCATCGACTCGGGGCGCGGCTCACGCTCGGAAAGAAATTGGGTCAAGGGTTGATGCAGGGCCCGATAGATCTCGGCAAGGCTGCGGAGAATTCCGTAGTAGGTGCCTTCTGTCTCCGACCCTCGAATGGAATCCGGCACGAACCACCCACCGGATGCAAAGTTCTGATACCGGCTCGATTTCGCCTGGCCATCCCATAAGGGCTCGTCTTCGAGTCGAATCGCTGCGAGTTCGGAGATGTCCTCGAAACAAATGATGACGTGGCCGAGATCGGCGATCGAGGCATGGCCATAGTCGAAGTAGAACTGATCCCAGAACTTTTCGGCAGAATGTCCGTGCACCCACCGGAGGCTGTCCTCAATCGAGTCCGGCGAGCGGCTGTAGCGGGCTAACGCGTAGGCGGATTTCTCCGGCGGCATCGGCGCCAGCGCGATGATACGGCGAGTCGGTTGGTCATGGCTCATAAAGATTCTGAATTTCCTACCAGGTCGCGCACTATACCGCCGCAGGAATGCTCGCGCAAGAATCTAATTCGACAGTAGTCATTCGTCAATCGTGAACGGACGGGAATATTCTCGAGTTCGACTCGGAATCGATTGACTCTTGACCACTGACGATTGATGGTACTGAGCGCGTTGACTTGCCGTTACCCCGTCGCTATAGTCCCGAATCTTTCTCGGTAGTCGCTGAATACAAATGGACATCATCAAGGGCATCAAAGGCGTCAAAGATATTCTTCCTGAGGACACCCCTCGATGGCGCTTCATTGAGGATTCGGCAAGGCGCTGGGCGCTTTGTTATGGGTATCAAGAGATCCGTATCCCCATCTTCGAACTCACTGCGCTCTTTGCCAGGAGTATCGGCGCAACGACGGACATCGTTGAGAAGGAGATGTACACCTTTCCCGATCGGGATGGGACCTCGTTGACCCTGCGCCCGGAAGGAACAGCCGGCACAGTCCGCGCCTTCATCGAGCACAATCGGGCTGCCGATCCGCTCCCGCAGAAGTATTTCTATCTCGGGCCGATGTTTCGTCATGAGCGCCCGCAGGCGGGGCGCCTCCGGCAGTTCCATCAGTTCGGAGCCGAGTCGTTCGGCACATCGGACCCTCGCGCAGATGTCGAGGTCATTGCGCTGCTCTGGCGTCTGTTGTCTGATCTGTCTTTGCCGGACCTGACGCTGGAAATCAATAGTCTGGGAAGCTCCGGCGACCGCGCGGCGTACAAGCCCATCCTGCTCGCGTTTCTCTCACAGCAGGAATCCCTCCTCTGTGCAAATTGTCGACGTCGCATGGAGACGAATCCCTTGCGGGTGCTGGATTGTAAGGTGCCGGACTGTCGGGCTGCGACTGAGTCGGCACCTAAGTTGACCGACCATCTTTCTCCTGAGGCCCGTGTACATTTTGACCAGGTCCTTGCGGGTCTCTCGGCAATTGGAATCCCGTATCGACTCAATCCTCGTTTAGTGCGGGGGCTCGATTACTATTGTTTGACAAGTTTTGAAATTACCTCGACTCATTTGGGAGCTCAAAACGCCGTAGGTGCCGGCGGCCGGTACGATGGTTTAGTGGAAACGCTCGGCGGCCCCTCTGTCCCTGCCGTAGGATTCGCTCTTGGACTTGAACGTGTGTCGTTGATGCTCCCTGAGGCATCGCTGTCCTCGTTACAAGAGAGTCTCTACTATGTCGCGGCTTTCGGAGAGAAAGGAACTCAGCTTGGAGTTGTGCTGCTCGATGAGCTCCGTAGAATCGGAATTTCGGCCCACTGTGACTATCGCGCCACCACTCTCAAGGCTCACCTTCGCCAAGCTGATCGATCGAAGTGCCGTTACGCCATTCTTCTAGGTGATGACGAAGCGGCTCGTGGCTCTGTCATTCTTCGGAATCTTGAGTCGAAGGCTCAGGAAGAACTCCCTCTGACTGGTCTCTCCTCCCTGCTGAAATCCCGCACATTCCCTTCATGAACGGTCCAATTTTTGATGTTGACTTTGGATTGAAAAGCTCGTAGGCTCGCCAATAATTTACTTCATAAGAGATTGATTGTATTGACGTCTTTTGGTTTATACCTATGGCTGTTCGTAAGTTGGGGCTCTTGTTATCCACACCCCCATCTCATCCCAGTGTTGAGACGGTTGTCCAGCTGGCTCAGGCGGCTTTACACAAAGGAGTCGACGTCTATCTTTACCTGATTGATGAAGGGGTAAAGACAGCCGTGGATCAACGCTATCTCGAATTGATCGATGCCGGAGTGAAGATGTCTGTCTGTGCCTATGGCTGCCAACGACATGGTGTTCTAACGACTTCTATCGATTCGAGGGTTTCGTTATCTGGTCTCGTTGTGCTGTCGGGAATTATTGATGGCTGTGATCGCTTTCTCGCCTTCACATAAGAAACTGTTGTCATTGCGGTCGCCTGTCTATGTCGAAACGCATCGCGGTGGTTATTTCGGAAGATCCTTGTGTGACGGCTCGCCCTGTAGAAGCACTTCGTATAGCGCTGGGGCTTTGTGCTGGAGACCATGAGACGACTGTCGTGCTCCTGGGTCGTGCTTCCATACTCCTGAAGGAAGATACTGAGGAGATCATCGACGTCGACGTGCTTGAAAAATATCTCCCCTCCTTTAAACATTTATCCGTCCCTTTTATTGTCGAGGTAGGGACGGCACTGGACGCGTGGTCTGATGATTTTTCCGTGACGACTCGAACAGCTGATGAGATCAGACAGTTGGTTCGATCAGCCGACAGAAGTCTGATTTTTTAAGATATCTATCCTGTGTGAATATGGGTACGACACTCTATGTTCTCCGACAACATCCAGATCGTATCTCTTCCGCGATCTTTCGAGGTACCGATGCACAGACGGACGTCGTTTTTGTTGAGCAGGCAATATCAAAAGTCCCATCTTCAGTGACCGCGTCTGTGGTCACTACCGAGGAAATGGTTGTTGGATTTTCACATCCGACAATGAATTATGATGAGCTTGTCGAGAAAATTTTCTCATCCGAACACATCATTGTTGTATAGGTGTATTACCAGCTCTCTTCCTAAAATATTATGCGCTAAAGAAAGATCGTCGTAGGAGTAGGAATAAGAGTAGGCTCGGTGGATACTGTGAATCGAGATTAACGAATTGAATCTTCTGGTTTCCTTTGCCGATGTCTTTGTGGAGAAAGTTGGGGGTTGACTCTGGGTAACCCCTGCATGCAGAGTCCATACTCTGTGGGGATTCATATAAAGGTAAGCGTCGTGATCAATACAGGGTCTGATAATAACTGAACTTACAAAAGAAAGACCATCTGAAGAACCAGGTTATCAACAGTTGTGAATAAGTCTGTGTATGAAGAATGATACAGAGATTATGACCAGTTTAAATATATGGCAGGATGCCTTGGCGTATATCCAAGGGAAAGTGCCAAAACAAGTTTACGATACCTGGTTTACACCGGTTCACCTCGAGCGGATTGAGGACTCCACGGCTCAACTAGGCGTTCCAAATAAGTTTTTTGGGGACTGGTTAAGCCAACATTATGGACCTCTTCTGGCTGAAGCCGTCTCTGCTGCCAGGGGTGGAGAAGAGACCGCGATCACGTTCGTGATCTTCCATAAACAGGCATCAAGGCAGCCTGAGAATAGTGGGAGTACCACTGCAACCAGTCGCCAAAACACCGGTCCTCGATCGAAACGAGGAATACAACTCAATCCCAAATATACGTTCAAGAATTTCGTGGTAGGGGCAGGTAACCAGTTTGCCCATGCCGCTTGTATGGCGGTTGCCGAACAGCCGGCCAAAGCCTATAACCCGTTGTTTATTTATGGAGATACTGGTCTGGGGAAGACGCATCTCTTGAATGCCATTGGAAATTATGTGGCGGAGCGGACGGATCTCCGGATCGCCTATCTCACAACCGAGCAATTTACGAACGAAGTCATTAACTCCATCCGATACGACAAGATGATGGATTTGCGGAAACGGTATCGTCATATCGACATGTTGATGATCGACGACATTCAATTTTTAGCGGGCAAGGAGCGCACACAGGAGGAATTCTTCCACACATTCAATGCTCTGTATGAAGCGCATAAGCAGCTCGTCCTCTCGAGCGATCGTTTTCCGAAAGACATGCCCGATATCGAAGAAAGGTTGCGGTCGCGATTTGAATGGGGATTGATCGCGGATCTCCAGCCGCCGGACGTTGAAACGCGGATCGCCATCCTGCGGAAAAAGTCCGAGGACGAGGGCGTGACGTTGCCGGAAGACGTCATCCAGTTTCTTGCCACGACGATGAAGAGCAATATCCGTGAACTCGAGGGCTCGTTGGTGCGCCTCGGCGCCTATGCCTCGCTCACCGGTCAAACTATCACGCTGGAGATGGCGAAGAGCGTACTCCGGGATCTGATCGGCACCAAGAAAAAGATCGTGTCAATGGATGACATTCAGGAAACGGTGGGCGCGCGCTTTCATGTGAAGATCGCCGATCTGAAATCCCGTCGCCGAAGCAAGACACTGGTGCACCCGAGACAGATCGCGATGTATCTCTGTCGGGAACTTACAGATTCCTCCTATCCCGAGATCGGTAGGCAGTTCGGCGGCAAAGACCACACAACCATTATCCATGCCTGCAAACAGGTCACCAAAGCGAAAGACAACGACAGCGTGTTGAGCGCCACACTGGACAGCTTGAGGGAGCAGATCCTGCGAGCGTGAGGGGCTGCGCCAAGGGGAAGAGATTATGAAACTGCGTATGGGACGAGTGGAACTCTTGACGGGTCTTCAGCGGGTCCAAGGTGTCGTCGAGAAGCGCAACACGATGCCGATCCTGTCGAATATTCTGATTGAGGCGAAACAGGATGGGGTGGAAATTGTCGCCACCGACCTCGAAATCGGCATGCGTGGGCACTACAAGGCTACCGTGGAGAAGCCCGGAGGAATCACGCTCTCGGCTCGGAAGCTGTATGAGATCATCAAGGAACTGACGGTTGGTGAAATAGAACTCACCTCGGGTGACAATAATTGGACGACGATTTACGCCGGCAAGAGCCAATTTAAGATCGTCGGTCTCCCCAGCACCGACTACCCCGCATTGCCCACGATTGAACGGGAAGGGCTCATTCCTCTCGCCGGGGCCGGCTTCTTAGAGTTGATTCGGAAGACCCTCTTCGCCGCCGGAGACAATGATGCGCGCTACATCCTTAACGGTCTGCTGGTCACCCTCATCACGTCGGAGAAGAAAACGATTTTGCGTTTGGTCGGCACCGATGGCCATCGGTTGGCGGTGGCCGAGCAGGAGGTCGGAAAGGCCGGGGCCAAAGGCGCTCCGCAAGAGATTAAAGCCATCATTCCGAAGAAGGCGGCGCATGAGATGCAGCGACTTCTGGAAGAAGGCGGCGAGGGCGAACCCTTGATCGGGTTCACGAAAAATCTCATGATTTTCCGGAAGAGCGGGTTGCTGTTGACCTCGCGGCTTATGGAAGGGAATTACCCGAATTATCAGCAAGTGATTCCGAAGGAGGGCGGCGGGAAAATCGGGGTCAATCGCAGCGAGCTTGAGAGCGCGCTTCGCCGCGTCTCCGTCCTGTCCCGTGATAAGGCGAGCGCGGTGAAGGTGTCGTTTGTTTCCGGACAGATGACGTTGTTCTCCAGCAATCCTGATTTTGGAGAAGCGACCGAGGAGCTTGCGGCACGGTACGAGGGCGAAGCCTTGAACACAGGGTTCAATGCCCGCTACCTGTTGGATGTCCTCGGGGTGATGGACGGAGAAACGATCACTCTGCAAATGGACAATCCGTTGAGCCCTTGTTTGATCCAGGAGTCAGACAGTCCCGGGTTCAAGTGCGTCGTCATGCCAATTAAAATCTAGCAGGCCAGCAATCAGCGGTCAGTCGCCAAGTGGTCGTTGAGTGCTGAAGCAGGAGAGCCGATGGCGGTATTGAAACGGGAGACCGATGGCCAGTAACGACGCAGAGACCACACCGAAATCCGAGAGCTACGGTGCGGATCAAATCAAAGTGTTGGAAGGCTTGGACGCTGTACGGAAGCGTCCGGCGATGTACATCGGCAGCACTGGGGTAGATGGCCTCCATCATCTCGTGTACGAGGTCGTCGACAACAGCGTCGATGAGCATATGGCGGGATTCGGTGAGACCATCGAGGTGACGATCCACATCGACGGCAGTGTCACGGTTGTGGATAATGGCCGCGGTATTCCCACCGGTATGCATTCCACGCAAAAGAAGTCTGCCGCCGAAGTGGCGCTGACGGTCTTACACGCGGGCGGCAAGTTCGAGCAGGGGGCCTATACGGTGTCCGGCGGGCTCCACGGCGTCGGGATCTCGGTAGTCAACGCGCTCTCCGAATGGCTCGAACTGGAAATTTGGCAGGACGGCCAGGTGTTCGAGCAGCGCTACGAGCGTGGCAAGCCGACGGCCTCACTGAAGATGACGGGTAAAACCAAGCGCCGTGGGACGACCGTGACATTCAAGTCCGACGCGCAGATTTTCGAGACACTCGACTTCAGCTTCGACGTGCTAGCCCAGCGACTGCGCGAGCTGGCCTTTTTGAACAAGGGACTCGAGATCACACTCAAGGATGAACGGAAAGAGCCGGTCAAAGAGCAGGTATTTAAGTACAAGGGCGGGATCGTGTCGTTCGTCGAGCATCTGAACGAAGCCAAGATGCCGCTGCACAAACCTATTTATGTGCAGGTTGAGAAGCCGGAGATGGTGTTGGAGGTCGCGCTCCAATACAACGACAGCTATGCCGAGAACCTGTTCTCCTTTGCGAACAACATTAATACCAAGGAAGGCGGCACGCACTTGGTGGGTTTCAAGGCGGCGCTCACCCGCACGATCAACAGCTACGCAAACGCCAACGATTTACTCAAGAAAGACACCGAATCGCTTACCGGTGACGATGTCCGTGAAGGGCTCACCGCCGTTGTCAGCGTCAAGGTCCGGAATCCCCAGTTCGAAGGCCAGACGAAAGCCAAGCTGGGCAATAGCGAGGTGAAGGGCATCGTCGAGTCCGCGGTCAACGAAGCGCTGGGAACCTATTTCGAAGAAAACCCGACGGTGGCCCGAAAGGTCATCGGGAAAGCGATCGACGCCGCTCGTGCTCGTGAAGCGGCGCGAAAAGCGAAAGAGCTCATCCGACGCAAGAGCGCACTCGACGGGGGATCGCTTCCCGGCAAGCTGGCCGACTGCGCGGAAAAAGATCCGGCGTTGAGCGAACTGTATATCGTCGAAGGTGATTCGGCCGGCGGGTCCGCGAAGCAGGGACGCGACCGCAAATTTCAAGCGATCCTGCCGCTCAAGGGCAAGATCCTCAACGTCGAGAAGGCGCGCTTCGACAAAATGCTCTCGAGCGACGAAATCCGGACGTTGATCATGGCGCTGGGCACCGGCATCGGTCGCAAGCGAGAAGAGAGCGAAAAATCCGACAAAGACTCGTTCGACATCAGCAAGGCCCGGTACCATAAAATCATTCTCATGACGGACGCCGACGTGGACGGCAGCCACATCCGGACTTTGCTCCTCACCTTCTTTTTCCGGCAGATGCCCGAGCTGCTCGAGCGGGGCTACATTTATATTGCGCAGCCGCCGCTCTTTAAAGTGAAGAAGGGGAAGACGGAACGGTATCTCAAAGATGAACCGGCGCTCAACGAGCATCTGGCCGATATCGCTGTCGAGGGGGTAGAAGTATATGTGGAAGGGGTCCAAGGGTATGTTACAGGACGCCGGCTTCTGCCCATTCTCAAAAAGTTGATCGCCTTCGAGGCGCTGCTCGCGCGGCTCAATAAGAAACCGCATGAGGCCAGCATGGTGCGGGCGTTTGTGGGCGAACCGGGACTCGACCGTGAACGGCTCAAGGACGGAGAGGCTCTCAAGAAGATCGTGGTCAACGTGAAGAAAACCCTCTCGGCCGTCTATCCGAAGCTCACACCGACCTTGGAGATCGTCGAGGACGAAGAACATCGATCGAACAAAGTCATGTGCCGGATCCAGGCCAACGGGGTCGCCCATAGCTTCGATGTGACACACGAGTTGGTCGGTTCCGCCGAGTTCCGGGAGTTGCAGAAACTCTCACCCTCGGCGATCGGCCTGGGCCGGGCGCCGTATAAGATCAAAGCCGACGGGCAGGAACAGCTCGAGCCTGCGACGGCTGAGTTGGTCAAGGCGATTCTCGACAAGGGCAAACACGGGCTCAGCATCCAACGTTACAAAGGTCTCGGTGAAATGAATCCGAATCAGCTCTGGGAAACGACGATGAATCCAGAAGTTCGGACACTGCTGAAAGTCACATTGGAAGACGTGCCCGGCGTCGACGAGATCTTTACAATTCTGATGGGTGACGAAGTCGAACCCCGACGAAACTTCATTCAAGCCCACGCATTGGAAGTCCGCAATCTCGATGTGTAATGCCGAACGCTGAGCGATGAACAGTAGTTAGAGCTGTCTTCTATTCTGTGTGTCGATTGCCTTGTAGGATGCTCAAAATGGTCATCCAGCGAGGCCGCAGGCGACGCCAACACCGTGCACATTGACGATGTGGCGACCCGAGAACGAAGCCCGGGAGGGCGCGTCTTGGCGCGCAGGGGCTGGGCCGGGTGAAAACAGGATCATTTTCAGCATCCGCGGAGAAGTTTAATGCCACCTGATGAGAGACTAGGACAGATCGCCATCGAAGACGAGATGCGCTCGTCGTACCTGAGTTACTCGATGAGCGTCATCGTGGGCCGGGCGCTCCCCGACGTGCGTGATGGCCTCAAGCCGGTCCATCGCCGTATCCTCTACGGCATGAACGAAATGGGCTTGGCCTCGAACCGGGCCTACCGCAAATCCGCCAAGATTGTCGGTGAGATCATGGGGAACTACCATCCCCACGGCGACAGCGCGATCTACGACACGCTCGTTCGCATGGCGCAACCCTTCAACATGCGCTATATGCTCGTGGATGGTCAGGGGAATTATGGATCGGTCGACGGCGATCCCCCGGCAGCCATGCGCTATACCGAGGCCCGGCTGACGAAGGTCGCCGAGGACATGCTTGCCGACATCGACAAGGAGACGGTCGATTTCGGACCGAACTACGATGAGTCGCTGGTCGAACCGCTGGTGCTCCCCTCGAAAATCCCGAACCTCCTCGTCAACGGCGCCGGCGGCATCGCGGTGGGCTATGCCACTAACATTCCGACCCACAATCTCGGAGAAGTGATCGAGGGGCTTCTCTTGTACCTGGAAAATCCGAATATCACGATCGCTCAGTTGATGAAAAAGATTCCAGGCCCCGACTTCCCGACGGCCGGATTCATCTATGGAACGGCCGGTATCAAGGACGCTTACGAGAGCGGACGGGGCCTCCTCACCCTGCGCGCGAAAGTGAAAGTTGAGTCGGATGAACGCACGGAGCGCGAGCGGCTGATCGTGACCGAGCTGCCCTATCAGGTCAATAAGTCCAAGCTGATTGAAAAGATCGCCGAGTTGATCCGGGACGAACGGATCAAAGGAATTTCCGATCTGCGCGACGAGTCCGATCGGGAAGGCATCCGCGTCGTCATCGAACTCAAGCGCGGCGAAATCCCGCTCATCACCCTGAACAATCTGTATAAGCTCACGCAACTCCAGACGACCTTCGGGGTCATCATGCTTGCGCTGGTGAACAACCGGCCGGAAGTGTTGAACCTCAAACAGATCCTGCATCATTTCATCGAACACCGGCGCGAGGTCGTCGTCCGTCGGACCGCCTTCGAGCTGCGCAAGGCGGAAGAGCGGGCCCATATCCTCGAGGGTCTCAAGATCGCACTCGATCACCTGGATGCGGTGATTGCCTTGATCCGACGGGCTCAATCGCCCGATGAAGCCCGGGTCGGCCTGATGCTGCAATTTACGCTGAGCGAAATCCAGGCGAATGCGATTCTGGAGATGCGGCTCCAGCGGCTCACGCAATTGGAGCGCAACAAACTCATCGAAGAGTATACGGAGGTCTTGAAGCAGATCGAGCGTCTCAAGTCGATCCTCGGTAGTGAAGCGCTGGTTCGCACGATCATCAAGGATGAGTTGATCCAGGTGCGCGAAGCCTACAACGACGACCGTCGCACGAAGATCGTGAAAGAAGAAGCGGAGATCACCCTGGAAGACATGATCGCGAACGAAGAAGTGGTCGTCACGATTTCACATGCCGGCTACATCAAGCGCAACCCGGTCACCCTGTACCGAGCACAGCGGCGCGGCGGCAAGGGCAAAATCGGGATGGGGGTCAAGGAAGAAGATTTTGTCGTGACCCTGTTCACCGCGTCCACGCATGAGTCGCTCCTGTTTTTCTCGGACGCCGGGAAGGTCTATTGGCTGAAAGTTCATGAGATTCCGGACGCAGGCCGGGCCGCCAAAGGGAAAGCACTCGTGAATTTGTTGGCCCTGTCCGGCGAGGAGAAGGTCACCGCGACTGTGCCGGTCAAAGAGTTCCGCGAAGACCGATTCATCGTGATGGCGACGGCGCAGGGCATTATCAAGAAGACCGAACTCTCGGCCTACGGCAATCCACGTCAGGGAGGCATCATTGCGTTGTCGTTGGATAAAGGGGATCGTCTCATCGGTGTGCAGCTCACCGATGGCCAGCGGGAAATTCTGTTGGGCACGAAGAAGGGGATCACTATTCTCTTCAAGGAAGACGGCGTCCGTCCGATGGGCCGCACGGCGCACGGGGTGCGCGGCATTACGCTCGAGGAAGGCAACGAAGTCATTGGTATGGAAACCATCACCCCCGATTCCACTACCCAAATCCTCACGGTCACGGAGGGCGGTTACGGAAAGCGCACGCCGGTGAATGAGTATCGTGTTCAGGGTCGTGGAGGGAAGGGCATCATCAGCGTGAAGACCAACGAGCGCAACGGACTCGCCGTCGGATTTCTTCAAGTGCGGGACGGCGATGAGATCATGCTGATGGCCGCTCAAGGCAAGGTGCTTCGGTGCAAGGTGGATGAGTTCCGTGAGATCGGCCGGAACACCCAGGGGGTTCGGATCCTCGATCTCGAAGGAGCGGGCGATCGGGTCGTAGCCGTCGCGCGCTTGGCGGAAAGCGCCGAGACGCTCCCAGAGGAAGGCGGCGGGTAACGGATACGCGCGATACCTACGTCTTCTTCGTTAGCGCAGGCCTTCCATGCAAGAGCAGAACTCTTCTCCAGCGCCCCTTCCCGGACCCAAGAAGCCTAAAAAGCCCCTGGACATGGTCGTCAAGTTGGCCCTCGGCGTGGTTGTCATGTCCTTCACCCTCATCTGGGGGGGGATGTATCTCACTCGTCCCGATCGAACGATCCCTCCGTATAGTGTCGGCTCTCAAGTCGGCCACATCGTCGCGATGCATGTGCCTCGCGACACAACGGACCTGGGGGTTGAGACCTTGGTGAAACGGTTTCGCAAGGTCGGGCGCCAAACGCACCATTTTGCCAAGATGAAGATTCAACCGACGACGCCCGGCGATCCAAATGGTTGGTATAGGAAAATCGTGGTGTATGTGTTCGCTGACGACGGGTGGGCGGAGCCAGAGATGCTCAATAAATTCTTGGCCGGAGACGCAGCAGCAGTCAAAAGCTATGAAAAGGAGATGCGGGGTTACTATCGGCTGCAGGATCAGGAAGAGGAAGGGGGTCTCGGCCCCATGCCCAAGGCCGGTGGAGAAGTCTCCGATGCCACCAACATTCTCTTCAAGGGACTCGTGACGGACCCTGTCCCGGCGGAGTTAGAGTTCGAAGACTTCTCGATATCACCGATGTAAACTGCTGGCGGAGATCCAGGTCTTGTATCGCTGAGAGGTGGGACAATACCTCAGCCCGTATGACCTCTGAGGTGGCGACATCGCCATCAACAGCGGGTATCGCGGCAGGAACGATCACGCGTGATGGAATCTCGCCCACGCGTAACACAATCTCGGTGATAAGTTCCCCCCCGGCTACCTCGTTGAGTTTGTGCAGAAGTGTCGGCTTGAGGAACGTGAGCTGGTGCATCCAGACACTGTTGTGGACCTGAAGATAGAGTTTCTTGTAGCGAATCTGGTCGGGCCAAGTATTCGACGCGATGGGCTCCCCGACGATGGAGACCCAGTCCCGGCGCAAGCGGCTTTCGAGCAACTTGGATTCGAGTCCCAGGCGACGAGCCAACCCTTCGAGGATGTTGGAGAGAGAATCGATGGAACCGGGTCCGCGCATGACGGCATCATAGCAAAAGCCAGATGGAAAGTCTGACAGTCATCAAGTCAAAGGTCTCCGAAGACCTGAGGACTTTGAGGCTCTCGTGGCGAGGCGGATCAATGGTACAGCAACAAAAAGAGAAGAGCGAAAAAGCGGTGGTCACGAATCGCAAGGCCTACCACGACTATTTCATCGAAGAAAAGTTCGAGGCGGGCATCATGCTCCAGGGTACGGAGGTCAAATCCCTTCGAGATGGGCGGGTGAATCTACAAGATAGTTACGCTAGCGTGAAGGGCGGAGAGGTCTTTCTCCACCACTGTCACATCAGTCCGTATAGCCACGGGAACATCATGAATCACGAGCCTCTCCGTACTCGGAAGCTGCTCCTCCATCGCAAGGAGATCAATAAGCTTCTTGGCAAGACGCAACAACAAGGGCTCACGCTCATTCCCCTCCGCATCTATTTCTCCAAGCGGGGCCTAGCCAAGGTCGAACTCGGGTTGGCCAAAGGCAAGAAGCAGCATGATCGCCGGGAATCCATCAAGGCGCGCGAAGCCAGCCGTGAAGTGGAGCGAGCGATGAAAGGCTCACGGCGCAGGGATTGAAGATAACTCACTGTAAGAGGTCTGGCTTGCGGCAGGGCTCAAGACCGACCTCCTGTTGCTACTCTCCCGCGGTCAGGCTAGCTCGTCGATCAGTTCCTTCAAGACCACCGCCTGGTTGTGCTCCTCATCGGCTGCGCTATACAAGAGCGTGATCGTCTTTCTGGGTGAGAGACGCGCCAGATTTTTCAGCTCCTCCATTATTTCTGACCGAGTCAGCTCCGTTCGGTATTGCCTGCGAAACTCGGTCCATTTGGCGGGTTCATGTCCGAACCATTTGCGGAGCGACGTGGTCGGCGCCAAATCCTTTCGCCATTCGACGACGCGAGCCCGTTCTTTGCTGATTCCGCGTGGCCACATGCGATCAATCAGGATTCGCACCCCGTCCTCCAGGCTTGGCTCACAATAGACACGTTTGATCCGTATCATGGCCGGCTCCTTGTTCTGTCACCTGCCAATCCGAACCAGTTGCTTCCTCCCACGCTCCCGATTGCTTTTCTCTCTGGTGCCGGATCGAAAGAGAAGAGGAGCGCCGTCGCACTGACATCCACTTCGTGCAGGGCCTCCTGACTTTGCGGATCGAGGTAGTCAGGTGTCCGTCCGAGTGGCACAACCCACACCGATGCCGCAGAATTCATCGTGACCTGGGATATGTTCACGACCTTTACCCGCTGGAACTGTCTAGCCTGTTCCTCTGCCTCAACCTCTTCACCTTCGTGTCCGAGCCAACGACGCTCATGGTTTCCTTATTCGTCCTTGGTGAATCCTCACCCTGCATTACTTGAAACACACGCAACGTCCACAACCATTTGTCTTTGTCCTGGACATCCGCGGTAGACGTCTGCCCCTGTTATCGTTGTATGCTCGCGCCTGAGTTGGGTGGAATCGCAACGTCCGTCACCTTATTCTCATCGTCCACCAAAAGCACCGCCGCATCGCCTTCGGATAACTTGACCAGCCTCCGTTGAGCAAGCGGACGCACCTCATAGGAGTGCTCTGTGCCGTCTTCGGTTCGGATGCTGACCGCATTGTCAGCCAAGGGCTTCAGGATCGCACCCGCGACTTGGCTGAGATTGCCCTTGAGAGGAGATTTCTTTTGTCCGAGTTCCGCCGCCCGATGAACTGATTCCACGCTCCCCATGGTCACATCGACGATCTTATCCAACTCGTCGATGAGAAAGATGACATCGGCCCCGACAGGAATCGAGGCCACCTTGCTTCTCGCCACCGGTCGCACGAGGTGAGACTCTTCTTTCCCATTCGTGGTACGAATTACCGCCTTGTCGTGTCCAGTATCCACGGGTCTGGCAAGTTGCCCTCGAACCACACGATGGTGGTTGGCCTCACCGGCTTTATGCACATCGACTAAGAGATTTTGATCATTGATGGTGACTTGGACCAGATCCCCTGCTTTCAAGTTCGGCAACCCCTTGGCTTTTCGCACGTTCATGGGGATATAGCGAGGCTGTCCCTCACCGATATCGATTTTTGCTTGGTCGCTTCTGATCTCTGTTACGGTGCCAAAAAGAATCCGGTCTCCGAAAAGAAGCTGAGGATCTGTCCCCGCAACCTCAGCAGCAGCACTGGATACCGCTCCGATGAACCACAGTGTGAGCACTGCTAGTGGCCATAGCGCTTGTTGTGCCATACACGCTCCTTTCAATTGTGAGCACTTCAATGCCGTACTCATACGCACGCGACGGCCCATTCATAGTGCCCGTCTTCACGATCACTTTCGTTCTTCAAAGATTCTTCCGCAACCGCACGACCCGGCCCCAGATTCGCTGTTGTTTCGTCACGGGGAAGTCTTCATACCGCCGGTTGAGCGGATGAAGAATCGCTTGCCCGCCGATATCCTTGAGCTGCCGCAAGAGTGCCCACTCCGGACGGCTGTCCGCACCATTGACCACCACGTAATGACCAGGGTTACAGGGAAGATCAGGATTCACAAAAATGATCTCACCTTCGTTGAAGAGTGGTCGCATGGAATCGTCTCGTATCTGTAGCGCGAAGGTTCGCTTCCCCGGAATGTCTGTTTCGAGTAACGCTTCAGCATGGATGAGACGCGGCGGTTCCTCGCGAGAGATCATCTGGTCAATCTCATGCCACTTCAGAAGCGGCACCTTCCTCATTGGGCCGAGAGGGGATGAATGGGCGTCCTCTGTGAGTTCGAACAGCCCACCTGAATATGGCGGGCCACCGGATCGCAGGAAATCGGCATGGATGCGAAAATGCCGCGCAAATTGTTCCCAGATGGCCGGATCTTGTGGGAGATCGTCGACCAGAATATCGGCAATCGTCCGCGCGGGCACTCCAACTACAGAGGCTAACTCTTCTTCGGTCAGGCCCTCACCGAGTTCTCGATGAACAAGACTTTTCAGGTTCATAACGGAATTCCTCCTCTCGTTGCGGTTCCGATTGGGAGGACATCGTCTCTGTCATTCGAGCGGATCAGGACGTGCAGCTGTTTTCATGTTGTAAGGATGCCACGTACCGAAGACTGACCGCCGTTCCCGTCCTTCGAAATCACGAGAACCCTCATGGCTTCATTTCCCTTCTCCGCAGGAACATACCGATCAATCCTTCATCCCACGTACAGGAAAGGGAGCGGGTCTTCCGCAGCTGCCGGTCGTTTGCCGAATCTTTCGAGGCCCGACAGGATACGCTCCGGATTTCCCCAGTCACTCCAGAGGACATCCCGCATTTCCATGACCGCGATCCGGTCCGGCGCGCACTGAAGCAAGTCCGAAGAGAAGTTGCGACGAGGCATGGTTTCATAGATTGCGTCGAGGACCCGCAGTTCTTCAGCGGTATCGATGGCCGTTTTCAGATGTTCGAAGCGGGACATCAACTCGGGAAGGTACTGCCACCCCAATCTCCAGAGTTCTCTCCCTTTGGCGGCGAACACCAATGTATTCCACAGGCTGCCGGCGGCCCTCGCTTTGCGAACTATGGTCTCATCCGGTTTTTCAAACAACGTGTCCACTGCTTGGATGGCAACCTTCCCTGCCCGACCGAGAACTCGCCCCGGCTTGATCCATCCATAGTCAAGTTCCAGGCTATCCGGCTTGGCCCCGAGCAGGACCGGTCGCCCCCCCAGTACGGTGCTTCCCTGTACCGCCTGATCCACCGCTGATAGAAACAGGTTTTCCGGATAGATGAAATGATCCGATGGGTAGACCACGACAGTTGCCTGCGGATCACGCGCCAAGATATAGGCGAGGGGCAGATAAATTCCGGCCGCTGTGTCCGCGTTCTTTGGCTGCAACAACACCATGCCGGCCGGCCTGTCATCGAGTTGAAGCCAGACTTCACCTTGATGGTGCCGGGCAGCGACCACGGTTACGCGTTCCCAGGGGGTCAGTCTGGCTGCACGGTCGAGCGTATGTTGGAACATTGAGCGAGAGCCGACCAAGGTACAATATTGCTTCGGCTTGTCATAGCTCAACCATCGACGGAGGAATTCCTTGGTCCGCATGCCATCACCGCCTGCCAGGATGATCGACCATACGTTCCCTGGTTCAGCTGCCCCCTTCACCCCATTCTCCTTTCACAACGTCCCGCCCGTGCTCATGCTATGTCCGTTGTTGTGAGTCAGGTGAGTTCGCTCACCATGGTCCTTCTCGCGGAGTACTTACGCCGTATCGGCCGCACGGACTGGCTTTCGACCGACAGCCGTATTTGATTCTGTAAGATCACGGGATCGACACGGTGCCCGCACTGCACACAGCGAAGGGTTTCGACGTTGTGTTCACCGGTGTTATTCATGTCGTAGTACCACTCGCTTACGAGTAGACCCGCACAACGAGCACAAGATCTCGTCGAAAACTGCTCGATTGCCGGAAGAGATCGAATGACATGCCCATTGTCCCTCTGCTTCACTGGTCCGCCACACTCCGTATTGTTCGACTCCATGCTCCATTCCATGATTCAGCCTCCCGGTTGTTGGTTCGACGCGACGGCGCCTGGCTTCAGAACGTCACGGTGTCCTCAGTTGTCGGCGCCACTGTAGCTCCGTCACATGATCGATCTATGAACGGACCATGAAGAATTCTTCATCAAACTCCCGCCCGCACTATTCACGAGCGCTTGTGACAGAACTGTCGGGATGCCGGGCGAAATGGGCCCGCGGACCTATGAGGGAGAGCGGCGGCCGCACGCCTTTCTCTCGGTCTGCGTCGATCGATCCACAGATATACCGCCGCGCATACGCCTTACGGTTTGTCCCGATGAATGTCGATGACCTCTCCCGTGTCATTGACTTCGATCGTGACCTCAGAGCCGACAGCGACATTCCTGAACATGCGACTTTCGGGCTTGAGGTGAAAACTCCTCTTCCCTCCTGACATCGACAGCTCCATCCTGGACTTGCCATGATCAATCGATGCGAGCGTACCGGTGATGAAACGAGGCGCCTTGCCTGGTTTCCCTTTTGGACGGGCATCCATAACCATGTTGCCTTCGTTGACCCAGAGCGTCATTTCATCGCCGATTTTCGCGGCAGAATGGCCATGGCGAATGGCTGCCGCCTCGGACAGCGTGAATGTCGCTCCGGTAAACGTCTTGACGGTGTAGAGACCGGATTTCAGATCGATGACCACCCCTTCGGTTTCTTGATGGCCTGATTTCATCCGGGCGACTTCTTCAGGGTCAGCCAGATCCGATTGAGCGAACAGAGGGGTCACCAGCACGACGGTGGATATGATGAAGAGCGATGAGATCCAAAGCATGTGTTCTCCTCTCGGAATCGACGCAGTCGACGTCGTGACGCACCAGTCATGAGAACTTGTCCGGAAACTGCTTCACCAACGCTGTGGTCATCGTATCCGCAATGACATAGATGTGTTGTCGCATCATGGGCCAGGTTGCCCCTAGGTGCGCATATTCCTTGGCCTTGTACTGGTTGATTTGGAGGACATGGTGAGCGCCATGCGCCGCAATCAGGCCCCGAACGGTCTCTTTCCGCAGATAGGGGTTGAGATGGCTCAGGAAATCGGCGATGTCATCGGCATTGGACGCTAAGAGAGCAAGCGCCGCATCCTGGCGTCGCTTATCTCCCGCGACGGTGGCCTCAGAGTATTCTCGAACTGCGCCAATGTTGGCGTCCAACAGACGATAGAGTTTCTCCGACGCGACCGCACCGTAAAACGGCGTCATCGTACTTGCGATCTGTTTCGTGTTGGCGACGACTTCTTTTTCGGCGGCATCCCGCTCTTCCGGATCGTTCGTCGCGATGTTCGACACGACGTGCCGAACCCAAAAGATGTGCCCGACCCAGAGATCTCGAAGGGTCTGCTTCATCTCCTCCACACGGGCTGGATTCGAAACTCCGACCGTTCGCGGTTCGAAGCCACAGCCCACCAGACCAACGAGCGCGAGCACCAACACTGCTATAGACCGATGTATCTTGTTCATAAAGCTCTCCATCGATATACGGTCATGCTACGAGCCCCCGACCACTAGCGGAGGTGGAGTCTTCGTGTCTGTCAGGGAGTCTTTCCCTCGATGAGAAGGTAACTCATCAACATGAACGGATTGTGAACGGATCATGAAAGATTCTTTATGATCCCGACGCGCCTCGACTCCGGATTATTCTTGACGTTTCGTGGCGAAATCGCTGAGCGCGGGTTCCTCGTGAAGCGTATCTCGCATGCGACGATACAGACACACTCTTTCCGTTCCGCGCTTCACGTTTCACGAACGACGCTTCACGCGCAAGCGCAGCGGGCAGGCGGTTGCGGCAGAAACCTTCTAAGCAAGGTGGGTTAGGGCGAGTTCTTCTCGGGTTCAAGACAGGAAGACCCGCGGCTCATCAAGAACCGCGGGTCTTATTTATCAGCGGCCCAAGCGAGGCCGTGTATCGTGTGTGTGTTCTTTGGAATCGTCGCAGGCGACGGCGGCACTCAGCAGTCATGAAAACTTGCCCGGAAACTGTTTTACCAACGCCGTCGTTAACGTATCCGCAATAACATAGACGTGTTCTCGCATCATCTTCCAGGTTTTCTCTAAATGCGCATATTCCTTTTTCTTGTACTGGTTGATTTGGAGGACATGGTGAGCGCCGTGCGCCGCGATCAACCCTCGAACGGTGCGTTCCGACAGATAGGGGTTGATTCCGCTAAGGAATACGCCGAAGTCGTCGGCATTGCTCGCTAAGCGGGCAAGCGCAGCATCCTGCAAGTTCTTATCCCCCGCAACGGTGGCCTCCGAGTATTCTCGAACTGCGTCGATGTTGATATCCAGCAAGCCCATGAATTTCTCCGACCGGGCTTCACCGTAGAACGGTGTCAGCATACTCGCAATCTGTTTCGTATTGGCGTCGACTTCCTTCTTGACGGCATCGCGCTCCGCCAGACTGTACGTCGCGCTATACAATACGGCGTGCTGCAACCAATAGATGTGCCCAAGCCAGAGATCGCGAAATTCCTGTTTCATCTCCGCCGCACGAGTCGGATTCGTATTCCCGGCCGCACGCGATTCGCCGTCACAGCCCATCAGGCCAACGAGCATGGGGATCACCACGGCCAGAGACGGCAATATCTTGCTCATAGAGCCCTCCATCGAAAAGGTCACGATAGCCCCCGGTACTGAGAGAAGGGTGCAATCTTTGTGTCTGTCATGAGGCCCTCCCCTCGGAGGTAAGATAACTCAATCTTCGTCACGCCTTACGCGGAAGAACTCGCTCGCTCTCGTTTGGACGGTATCCTCCAGAATGTGACCCCGCACCACTCATCCACCACATGATCAGCAGCACCATTCCTACAATGTACAGCGGCGAGTAGATCGCTATCAGGATAGTATGGCCCATGTTGGCACCTCTCCTTTCTTCCCGCACATCCTCCGGCGAGGCTTGTTTTGCATCGCCGGTGAGTCCCGGTTGCTCGAAATCTCCGAGATCGAGTTCAGGACCCCTTAGAGCACACTGTAAGTGTAGAAGCCCCAGATGAAAGGATCGTGAACCGACCATGAAGAACTCTTCATCATCCTGAGCTGTCCGTGAGCCGGTATCCCGGTCTGAAATCGCGTCCGGCCCGCATTATTCATGAGTATTTCTGCTGCGCGCGGATTCGTGGCGGCGACGAGCCTTCGGCTGGCAGGGTGGTGGACGGCGAACAATCAGGAATACTGTGGCTAGGCAGGAATCGTCTGGTGGGTTGGGGCCGGCAAACGCAGGGTAAAGACCGAGCCCTTGTCGACTTGGCTTGTGACCGAAATGGTTCCGCCGTGGGCCTCCGCGATTTCCTTGACGATAGGTAGTCCAAGCCCGGTACCGCCGGAATCCTTCGCCCGCGCCCAATCAGTCCGGTAAAACCGCTCGAAGAGATGGGGGAGATGTTCCGGCTCGATCCCATGACCCGTATCCTCGACAGCCACGGCAACCCCTTCTCCACATGCCTGCAAGCGGACGGTCACGGCTCCACCGGAGGGCGTGTAGTGCAGCGCGTTGTCGAGCAGATTGATCAGCGCTTGTTTGAGCCACTGTGCGTCGCCGAGGACGGGTGGGACCGGTTGCGACTCAAACGACAATGTGATTCGGCGGTCATCGGCGAGCAAGGTGAGTTCATCCACCATATCCTGAATCATGGGCTCCAGGGCGAGCGGGACAAGCTGAACGGGAGGTTTACCGCTGGTGAATTTCGCGAGGGTCAACAGGGAACGCGTCAGGGCGATGAGTCGTCCTACCTGCTCCAGATTGTTGATGAGCGCTTCGCGATACTCCTCAGATGTCCTGGCTTTCAGGAGCGCGACCTCCAGGTTGCCCTGCAGGATGGTCAAAGGGGTTTTCATTTCGTGAGCGGCGATGTCGCAAAAGCTCCGCTGAATCTCACCGCTCCGTTGGAACCGGTCCATCACGGAGTTGAACGCCTGGGTGAGTCGATGGAATTCCTGATAGGGTGAATCCAGAGTAAATCGTTTCCCCAGGTCGGCCTCGGACATCGTTTCAGCGCCAGTGCTCAATACATGGATCGGAGTGAGCACCTTCTTGGCCAGCCAGCCACTGCCTGTCCAGGCGACGAGAAGGATGATCCCGGATCCCAGGGCCAGTAGGATCACGAGACCCGTGCGTGTCTCCCGGTACAGAAGCAGAGACGTTTCGGCCTGCAGAACGTACCGTATCGGACCCTGCCGCGGAATAGAAATGAACACATGACGAACAGGCTTGCCCTCGGTTGTCTCAACCGTGTCAAATACGGTGTTGCCGAGTCGGACTTGCTCGAGCACGTTACCGGGGACCGGCTGGTCTATCAACGCGGTGGAAGCTTTCCAGATGAGCCGACCGTCAGGCGAGAAGACTCTAAGGGAATGGGTGACATCCTGGAGCTCGCGCCGTTCATTCTGGCTTCGGCTCGCCCCGTCAGAAAGCGCAACACCTTCCGCCTTATTTTCAACGATGTTGGGATGCTGCTCTACAATCTTGGCCAGCGTCTCCGCCAACGCTAACAGCCGGCCATCCACAAAGCGGTGCAACAAGGCGTCGCCCCCGATGTAGATCAGAACAGAAAAGACGAGGAGGAGTCCTGCCATCAGAGCGAGCGCAGATTGGCGGATCGAATTGCGCAGAGACTTCATGCGACCGGTTCAGGCTCCTCCAACATGTACCCGGCGCCGCGCACCGTGGCAATGAGCTGGGGTGAAAAGTCGCGGTCAATCTTCGCACGCAGAGCCCGAATATGGGCATCCACGATGTTCGTCATGGGATCATAGCTGATGTCCCACACGTGTTCGATGATCGCCGTCCGCGTCAACACCCTATTCTTGTTTCGTAAGAGAAACTCGAGCAGGGCATATTCTTTATTCGTCAGTCCGATTTCCTGCCCCGCCCGCCAGACGCGGTGAGACGCAGGATCCAGAACGAGGTCTGCCGCTTTCAGATGGATTAATTGCTGAGGACCGCCCCGGCGCAGCAAGGCCCGGACTCGAGCCAACAGTTCTGCGAAGGCGAAAGGCTTAGGTAAAAATTGGTCCGCGCCTGTGTCGAAACCGGACACCTTGGCTTCCACGGTGTTGCGTGCCGTCAAGAGCAAGACGGGAGTTACGTTGCCCTTAGCCCGGACACGGCGACAGAGCGTGAGACCGTCGAGCTTGGGCAACATGATATCGAGGATCAAGAGGTCGTAAGGATTTCCCAAAGCCAGCTCCAGCCCTTCTTCGCCATCGGCTGCGAAGTCTACGGCATACTGCTCTTCCTTCAACCCTTTGCGTATGAACTGAGCGAGGTCCATATCGTCTTCAACCAGCAGTATGCGCATGATCTCCTTTGCTCCCAATTCCTGAGCGACCCGTAAGGATAGCGGTCCGGCGTCGACTAGGCGGGGTTCTTGACCGACGCTATTATGACACCTCTCGACAAACCGGTCACTACACCGCTGGTCGATCGAGATGCCCTCGGCGTGCATGAAACTGCTTGGTGCGACAACGATTCCTTGCTCATTCATCATGCTCATTTCTCCATAACGAAGTTACGGCGGTTTGGACTAGACGGCAATGATCACCCGATCGTCGCCGGAGATTCACAAGTCGGGGTCCAGGCTGAATCTTTGAGAGGGAGTATCGCTCGCGAAAGGGCAGCAGCTCACACTTCGCTGAGGACCCATTTCGTTAACACCATCTCCATGGGCATTCCCAAGATTCCAATGACGCAGAACTTGTTGTGAAGGTAGTGTAATGACCGAGCATGAACCGATGATGAAGCCATCGTGAAGAAACTCTAATGGTGCGGATCACACAACCTCAAATGGTTGAGTAACAGATAGTCAACGTCCACCGAGTAGAGTCGCGTGCCGCATTGACTCGTGGCAAAGCGCAGACCATGAAATGTCAAAGCAGTCTTCGTGGAAAGCGGGAAACGAGTCGAATAAGGAGAAGGATCGGGGGTTATTCCTGGGCCCGTTCTATCCAGAGCATGAAGACTTCCGGCGAACTTCCTGGCTTGTCGATTGTTCCGATAACATGGACTAGCAGCTCGACGCGGTCTCCGGCGGCGAGCGTTGGCGCTCGCAGGACGCCGGTATTTTTACCACAGGCTCCCTGATCGATGATGTCCACCATGCCACTCTCATCTTCCAGCGAGAGCATGGTCAGCTCGTAGGGTTTACCGCAGCCTTGCGTCATGAGCTGCGTTTCAACGGTGCGGACGATGCCGGCTATTCTGATTTCCCGCAGGTGGTAGCTGGTGGAATCGGAGAGAAGTGCCGAGATGGGAACGCGGTTGTATGAGAGAAGAGGAATTCGCAACGACCCCACGCTCGGAGAGCGGGGAAGCGGGTCGAGCGCGAAACTCGATTGAGGGCTTCCGACCATGAGTGTGCCGAGCATGGCAAGAAACCAGAGTGTGAAGAACTGCAAATGTGTGGTGCGAGGAGGCATCGTCGGATGATTGCATCCACGGGTCTGCTTGCTTTACGGAAAGAGTCCTTGACCTACCCTACCATAACCATACGAAGCGGCCTGAAATTCGGCGGTTGCCCCAATGTTACAGTCCAGGCCAGACTGGATTATGGATCGAACCAAGCCCGTCATCCTGTCAGCGAGAACCAGCCCTTGCGCGCGGTCCATCGAAGCGCACCCTCCCGGAGAAAATTACCCACTTGACTTGGTTCTAATTAGAACTATTATATTGGGGTCGTCATGATTCACGTGCGGCTGGGAACTCTCACGTTGCATGATTCTCGGACTGGCACCGGGAAGTGGTCAGTTGATAAGGTGATGGCGGAGCGGATGTGTGCGTGGTTCACAAGCGATGATTTTTAGGTGATGGAACATGGCGGCGACACAGATAACTCGGAGGAGCGCCCCATAAGATAGGGCGAACACGAACCCCAATGCCAGGTAGCCGAGGTTGCACTTGGCGAAAGGCGGAGAAAGGAAGGTTCATCATGAGAGACACGATGCCGGTAACCAATGTGAAGAAGACGGATCAGGTGAAGGTCTATCACCCGGGCTCTCAGCATGTCGTCGGTGACGGATTTCACGTGCGGAATCTGTTTCCCAGCAACGACCTGGATCGTGAACTGAGCCCGTTTATCATGTTGGACTACGCGGGCCCCACATTCTATCCGGCGACGGACACCCCGCGAGGAGTCGGCGAGCATCCGCACAGAGGATTTGAAACCGTCACAATCGTCTATCAGGGTCGTGTGGCGCATCGAGATTCAGCTGGGAATTCCGGCGTCATTGGTCCGGGCGATGTGCAGTGGATGACTGCAGCATCCGGGATTGTGCACGAAGAATTACATGAGAAGGAATGGGCCAAGCAAGGCGGGACATTACAGGCGATTCAATTGTGGGTGAATCTGTCCAGATCGTCCAAGATGTCCGCGCCCGGCTATCAAACGATTGTGAACGATCAGATTCCGGTCGTGCAGTTGGACGGGGGAGCCGGTTCGCTTCGCGTGATTGCCGGATCGGTGGGAAGCGCAAAAGGCCCGGCGAAGACATTCACGCCCATCGAATTGTACGATCTCCGTCTGCGCGCGGGGCATTCGATGCCGTTGCAAATCCCGAACGGTCACAATGTCGGACTATTGATCCTCAGTGGTCAGGCATCCGTCGAGGGATCGCACAGGTTAACGGAGGCCGATCTGGCGGTCTTGGTCTCGACTGGAGCACCGATGACGATCCTCGCTGAGGAGGACGCCACGATTCTGGTGATGGCAGGCGAATCGATCAATGAGCCGGTGGCTCGCTATGGCCCCTTTGTCATGAATACCAAAGCGGAGCTGGTCCAGGCTGTGAACGATTATCAAGCGGGGAAAATGGGC
>CBDDRH010000192.1:0-17738 GCA_965233025.1 uncultured bacterium | reverse complement strand
GAGTTCGGCGACGGATTCCTCTCCCTGTCCCGACCGAGTCAACACGCTCCACTTGGCCCATCGGATATCCAACGCGGCCGGTGTTTTAGCGAGAACCATCTCATAGGCCTCAACTGCCTCTCGAGGCCCTCGGGATGTCGTAAGAATATCGGCGCGTAACTTCTGGAGCGTGGGTGAGCCAGGATACTCTTGGATCCCCTGGTCGAGAATCTCGATTGCAGGATTGATCTCACCACTCTCCCACACCGCTTTTGCCCGTTCAGCGACTTGTTCCTCTGAACGTAACGATAGATCCTCCGCGAGTGCGAAGGGACTCAACAGAAAAGTTATAACAAGCGGCGCACCAATGAGTATGGCGATGGGGCAATATCTTGGCTGGACGACAGAGGCTTGCATGGGAGATGGCGTCGATCTATTCATGAACGTATAAGCCTTTGTTGATCGACGCTCACTATACCAAGAAGCCATCTGACGGTGAAGTATGCCGCTTTCTTGTTCGGTTCTCTCCTTTCGCTGAGCTGCATCGTGAAAACCGTCTTTGCCGTGATACACTTTCCATCCTTATGTTCGCCGTCATTCTATATCAACCGGAAATTCCGCCGAACACCGGCAACATCATCCGGCTCTGTGCCAACACTGGCGCCACGCTGCACCTCGTGAAGCCGCTGGGATTCTCTTTGGACGACAAGCAACTGGTGCGGGCCGGATTGGACTATCACGAATTCGCCACGATCCGCGTCTATGATAGTTGGGTTGAGTGTGTGAAATGCTTCAAGGAGAGCCGCGTGTTTGCCGTGTCGACCAAAGGCACGCAACAATACGATTTGATCGAGTACGCCGACGGCGATGCCTTTGTATTTGGTCCGGAAAGTCGTGGGTTGCCGGCTGAGATTCTGGGGACGGTTGCGGAACAGCAGCGTATCCGAGTGCCCATGGTTCCTGGAAACCGGAGCCTTAATCTCTCCAACGCAGTGGCAGTGGTAATCTACGAAGCCTGGCGGCAGACTGGTTTTGGCAAGAAGGTGTAACGACCGTTGTCATCCTCCCGGTCCTTTTGAGGTGGCCCGTCTCTCACGTGATCAGGGCTGGCATCCACCGTTTTTCCGTACAGGTTTCACGGCTTACGCCTGTTTGATACGGTCCAGAATCGATCCGATGCTCAGCGCGGCGTTTCGCCTAGACATTTCCCGTACACACTGGCCGATCCTGTTCTCGTTCGTTCTTTCAGTCAAAATCATCCGAAACAAGAAAGGTGGTTGGTGAAGGCCTTGCTAAGCCTGGTTTGGCTTCGACTGCCTGTGACGATTGAGTCGGCTGGGCAGCCTCGGCCTGCCGAGCTACCATCGACTTTTCAGGGTCCGATACGGTGGATATCGACACATCAATCTCTGCCGATTTCAGCTTTTTCTTCAGATCTAGATTGTTCTGTTCCAGGGTTGCCATTTCCTTGGAGAGTCTGTCATTCGCGATGATGAGGCTGTGGATCTCGGCTTCGAGTTGCTCCTGTTCGGTCTGTGCTTTGGTCATGAGCAGTCTCTTCACACGATCCATGTCACGTCCCGAGCCTTTGCGTCGTTGCTCCATCTCCTGTTTGACGGTCAGGACGCTGGAAACGACCGTCTCTTGGGTCGATGACAGCTTGGTCATGGTCTGTTGGATTTGAGTCATCCCCTGCTGTTGCGTCTGAATCGTCTCCATGACCTTCCGTTGCATGCGTGTGAGGTCGACCAGCTGTTGTTCGAGTTTCGCAACGTCGGAAAGCGGGGCTGCCCAGGGAGCTTCCTTTGGTGTGACGGAAAGCGCAGCGTGTTCGGGTGTCAGCCAGCCGGTCATTCGGTCGGAGGCCAATCCTATGACGGTGATTGCCAGCAGCACCTGCGTGAAGGCGACGGCTCTCATGCCCGGTATGATCACGCTTGGTGGACGACGGACTATAGCGGGAACCACGCTAGTCAACGTCTGCCAGGCGCGGTGCCAGAGACCAGGCGCGGGGATGAATATGGCGTTGACCGATCCGCCCTGCGAGTTGTTCTGGACACGTAGTTCGATCATATCCCCCGAGAGAGGAATGCGGCAGCTTCTGTGTCCATATTCTGGGGCGGAGAGGCCTCCGAGCATGACGCCGTCCTCCGACCGGAAGTAGACACTGTCGATGTGGGCGAGGTTTATGAGCTGAAACCTGGTTTCGGTCCCGCCTCCGTTCAGCTGTCCGACGCGACGGTCATTGATAAAGACCTGAATCGGATCCGATGCGTCACTCGCAGATCGACGAGCGCCGACTTTTAAGGCGTTGAGCAGGCGTGTCCGATAATCCGACAGGTTGTGTTTTTGTTCCATGATCTTTCCCTCACTCCTCACTGTGGGGTTCAATTCAGATACCACAGACTGATTCAGGGATGCACATGCAGTTGTACCTCTGGTTTTTCGACGGTTGGTGTTCCGTTATTGCCCAACCCCCAAGCTGTCTGCATGCAGTCCAGGCACAGGGCCAGATGCCAGATTCGGTAGTCGCAGCTATAACCCTGCGAGAACATCTCTTCCCACTGGCGTCGGGACAGGCAGGGATAATGCTCCGGTTCACTCTTTCGATAGTGGGCCTGTGCGAAGCGGATGATACGTTCGGCCTCGCTGTTGAACCGCTGCCGAGAACGCTGTTGCTGGCCGAGGAGGTCCTTCAACTCGACCTCGCTGATGCCTACTTCATCCATCGTGCGCTGCCAGCCGGAGTCCCGCCAGCGACTGAGGTTTTTGTAAATGCGCTGGCTTTCCGATCCGTTTAAGCCTGTGGCGGCAATGACCTCTCCCGGACCCAACCCGTAGCAGTGGCGATACAAGGCGACCAGCGCGTCTCGGCTGATCGCGGCCCGCGCCAGGAGCCCGTCGAGAAATCGTCCGAGCGGCGTGAGCAGGTCCGGATGATAACAAAATGGTTCGGGCCGGCTGTGTTGCTTGGCCACCAGCGAGTCCAGGAGGAACAACGGCCTGCAGGGGACTTCACTGCGTCCGCACACGAGAAACTGTTCAAGGTATTCGGCGCCCCAGCGCAAGATGAATTTCTCATGCGCAATGTCGTCGGTCCACTGGCCGGTTTCTCGCAGAAACCGCTTGGTGTACCCGGTAGCCCGATCCAGAAGAATCGGTAGGGCCTGCGAGACGACCCGATCGAACTCCTCAGGCGTTGAGACCACTTCCTCAAGCCGGCCCAGCGTGGTTGCGCTTTCTGGCATCACTGGATCTCTAGTGAGAATCTGTTGCATCCCAGTCAGAATCATTGTGCCTCCGTATGGGCTAAGGACGCATTGGACAAATCCAGCCATTCATCCGGCGTTTTTGTCCGTTGTGTCGATCGCGGAGTCGCTGGTAAAAGCCATGTATAGGGTCGTGCAATAGGGCATGGCCGAGAGACTTTCTCAAATCATTTATGGAGGTTCCCATGAAGCGGTTAAGCGGATTAATGGCCTTGGTTGCATTCCTCAGCTTCGGCACGATGTCCACCTTGGCGTTCGCAGGGGACGACAAGAAGGATGAGAGCAAGGACAAGGGCGGCCAAGTCGTGGTGTTTGGGGATGACAAGAAGGACGAGAGTAAGGACAAGGATGGCAAGGTCGTGGTGTTTGGAGATGATGATAAGAAAGATGATAAGAAGGACAAGGACGGCAAGTAAGCCGGTCCACAGAGGCGCGGCTGAAGACCGCGCCTCTGTCTCTTGTTCGTGGGATATTCCATTATGCCGCCACGATGCTACCAATTGCCTCAGTCGCCGATACAGTTCGATCTCTCATAGAATCGCGATCACTCCGCAGGCGTAGATCCTGGCTGGCGCTTGCCTGGATCTGTCTCGTGCTACAGTCGACCCCGGCACTGTCACAACCGGATACGGCGATACCGCCGACGCAGGTTCGCGGCGAAGTAGTCATGCTGACGAGTGAACTGGTGGTTGTGAAATCGACGGATGGCACGAGCATTTTAATCCCACTTGGGAAAGACGCGATCGTGGATGCGTCGCTCAAGGTTGGCGAGCAGGCCGAGGTCGTTGTCACGCCGGATCGCCATGTTACCTCGGTCAAGAAACTGACTCCCAACCCTCTTCGATAAGTTTCTGCTTCTCCAATGTCCCCTTTATCGCTTCCTGAGAGAATGTCATCCGCAGTAACAAGGGCTTTCAGTAGAAACATTCTATTGTTCCTTCGCCGACTCCTTCAAGAACGGCAGAGGCTTGCGTAGCCAGTTTCCCGTGAAGAAGCGTCGTTGTGGTATGGAGCAAGGAATGGAACTACAGGACAGGAGGATGAAACAGCACGGAGGCGAGAATCAGCACGTGAATAGATGGTTGAGCGTCAGCCGCAGTATCCATTTTGAATGAAGACGTCAGCTGGGGAAGTGAAGAAGGAATGGAGAATCCTTCGAGGACTGATGCTGTTTGGCTGTCTGCGACCTCATGCGGGTTCAGAAGTGTGGCGGGAACGCCAAGCATTTGCACCAAGATGAAAAGGCAGAGCAGCATGGCTATGGCCACGCAGGCGTTCCCCATACGGCTTTTCTTCAAGCAGTTGTGACGCAGTTGCGGCATTTGAATTTAAGAGTACGCCCTCTCTCCTTCGATTACAAGAACCACGATGCGAGATTTCCCGGCGGCTCCTTCTTTCAACAGGTGTGCTGCTTCACGGATTCCGGTCACTGCTCACGATTCTTGTGCCACCGGGCGCCAAGTCTTACACATCGCCCTCTGTAAGGCAGCGGCTGAACCCCAGTTGCTCGGCAAAATGGTAGGCATAGTGTAAGGCTGCGAGATTGGCGACTCGTTCTTCTGCTTCTTCACGGCTATCAGAAAAAATGATCTTGATCCCAAATCGCGCCGTCAGTGCATCCAAGAAATCCATCATGCCGTTCTTGTGATATTGGCCGAGCCGTCCGCCGCCTTTGGTGGACTGAAGTGTTCCTTCGATGACGAGAAACCGGTGTGGGTACTCCATGAGCAGATCGAGCTCTTGGAGAAAGGGCGAGCGGTTGCTGGAGGGATTCGAGAAGATCGTGTTGAACTCTTCCACGCGCCGGCGTTCGACGCAAAAAATCTCAGGCGCTTCTGCAATGGCATAATCTCCCACCGGCAACGTTTGCCGAATCGTTCCGGCGATGCGGACGAGACGCTCAAACTCATAGGGGAGATACTCGTGACTGTCGACGAGCATCGTAATAGCCGGTACCATGGTTTTGGGCCGTCCTTGCTGGGTGAGCATGATGAGCGACTGTGGCCCGCGGGGACCTTGGCGGGAAGGTGCGGTCTGCTGAGCGCGTGGTGGAGTGGAGGCGTACGACTCGGACGATGGGCCTGTTGCAGGGGAGGGGCGTGGAGGCGGCCTGTGGGAGGTCGAGGGCTGTACCGTAGCATCGTAGCGTGCGCGCGCGATGGGATCGCTGAGGGTCTGATAAGCCTGGTTGATCAATTGTGTGCGGGCTTCCGCTTTCTGGTGCAACGTCGGTGAATGATTGAAGCGATCCGGATGCCAGACCTGGATTTGTTCATGCCAGGCTTGTTTGATGTCAGTCTCCGTGGCGGTGGGTAAGAGTTCGAGCAGCGTATAGTAGTTGGTGGCCCTATCGTTACGCATCGGTCTCTCCCTGTATACGAGACGGAGTGTAGCGGAGTAAAAGTGAGAGGTCTAGCAGGCCTGTCGTAGCGAACCGGACAGCCAGCGGGTAGTTGCTTGTGCAGTTCGGAACAAGAGGTGGTAGATAAGCAGTGGCGTTTGCAGTAGACTCGCCTCCCGGTTGTGGTCTTGCCCGCTTCCGATGCCAGATGGGTATGAATTAATTCCACGAACCAAGTGCTTCAACGCACCATAACAAGAAAGCGCGCATGACTATGAGAGGCCACCACTGGGTACGCCTCCGCTTTCGGAAAGATCGGTAACGGATACAGATGGTTTCTGCTACGACTCAGACAGTTTCAGACGCCGCAGAGTTGAAGATTATTCCGCTCATCGCCAAAGAACTTGGTGTGGGATTCGATCAGGTTACGGCTGCGGTCGCACTGCTCGATGAAGGCTCGACCGTGCCCTTTATCGCGCGCTATCGCAAAGAGGTCACCGGCAATCTGGACGATACGCACTTGCGCACGTTGGAAGAGCGCCTCCTGTATCTGCGGGAGCTGGAGCTTCGCCGTGCGGCGATTCTGACGTCGATCGAGGAGCAGGGAAAGCTCACCGATGCACTGCGCGTGAGCATCGAAGCTGCCGCGACCAAACAGACGTTGGAAGACTTCTATCTGCCCTATAAGCCCAAGCGCCGCACGCGCGCGCAGATTGCGCGTGAAGCAGGGTTGGAGCCATTGGCCGATGCCCTCTTCGCCGATCCGACGCTCGATCCCGAGCAGGAGGCCATGAAATACTTGAACGTGAAGCCTGCCGCCGAGGGTGTTGAGGCGATCAACGTGCCGGACGCAAAGTCTGCGCTCGAGGGCGCGCGGGATATCCTGGCCGAGCGCCTTGCGGAAACTGCCGAATTGCTCGCGAAATTGCGCGCCCGCTTATGGGATCAGGGCGTCGTCACGTCTACCGTGGTGAAGGGCCAAGAAACGGCTGCGGAAGAAAAGTTCCGAGATTATTATGCCTATTCTGAAACCATTCGCACAATCCCGTCGCATCGCGCACTGGCGCTATTCCGTGGCCGCACCTTGGGTGTATTGAAGATTGAATTGACCTTGGGCGAGGCCCTCGAAGCCATCATGCCGCATCCCTGTGTTGCAACAATTGCCGCGCATGTCGGCATCGAAGACCAGGGCCGCCGTGCGGATACATGGCTCATGGGCGTCTGCGATTGGACCTGGCGCGGCAAGGTACATCTGCATCTTACGGTGGAACTGTTGGTGCAGTTGCGCGAAGCGGCTGAAACGGAAGCGATCAAGATTTTCGGCCGCAATCTGCATGATCTTCTGCTGGCGGCCCCTGCAGGCCCGAAGGCCGTACTCGGCCTCGACCCCGGCATCCGAACGGGCTGCAAAGTGGCAGTGGTTGATGTGACCGGCAAGCTGTTAGAGACGACGACGATTTATCCGCTCCAGCCACGCAACGACTGGCAGGGATCACTTGCGGCGCTGGCGCGGCTGGTTGTGCAGCATGGGGTCGAGTTGATCTCGATCGGCAATGGGACGGGAAGCCGTGAGACCGACAAGCTGGCCGTTGAAGTGATCAAGTTGGTTGCCGCTCAGAAGCCGGAACACACAGTGGCCAAGATTGTGGTCAGCGAAGCCGGCGCGTCGGTGTATTCGGCCTCGGCTTTCGCCGCGGCTGAGTTTCCCGAGTTGGACGTCAGCCTGCGCGGTGCAGTCTCCATTGCCCGGCGTTTGCAAGACCCGTTGGCTGAGCTGGTGAAGATCGACCCTAAGGCGATCGGCGTCGGCCAGTATCAGCACGATGTCAATCAAAAGGCGCTGGCACGTTCGCTCGATGCTACCGTCGAAGACTGCGTCAATGCCGTGGGCGTGGATGTCAACAGAGCCTCGGCGCCGTTGCTTGAACGGGTATCGGGTCTGAACAAGGCGCTCGCGAAGAACATCGTCGAGTATCGCGATGCCAACGGTCCCTTTCCGAATCGGGCCACAATACGCAAGGTGCCGCGTCTCGGCGACAAGACCTTCGAACAGGCTGCCGGATTTCTACGCATCAATGACGGAGATAATCCGCTGGATCGCTCTTCCGTCCACCCGGAAGCCTATCCGGTGGTCGAACGCATTCTTGCGCGTATCAGCAAAGGCATCGTGGATGTGATGGGTCAGCCGGCGGTGCTTAAGGGATTATCTCCCGCCGACTTCACCGATGTGAAATTCGGCGTGCCGACGGTGCGCGATATCCTGACTGAGTTGGAAAAGCCGGGCCGCGATCCGCGTCCGGAATTTAAGACGGCCACATTTCAAGAGGGTATCGAGTCTCTGACCGATCTGCACCCCGGCATGGTCCTCGAAGGGGTGGTGACGAATGTGGCGGCTTTCGGCGCCTTCGTCGATGTCGGCGTGCATCAGGATGGCCTTGTACACGTATCGGCTCTGGCCAATACATTCATCAAGGATCCCCATGAGGTCGTCAAGCCTGGCAAGATTGTGAAGGTGAAGGTATTGGACGTCGATGTGAAGCGGCAACGTATTTCTCTGACCATGCGTCTTGACGATGCAGCAGGCAGCACATCACCTTCAACCCGAGCGCCGGTCGAAGTTCCCTCTGGAGCAGCACGCGAACCGCGTAACCGGCGTCCTCCAAGACCCCAGCACGATCCAGAGCGTCAGTCACAGCCAATCGGCACGATGGCCATGGCGTTGGCGCTCGCTCGCGCCAAACAGAAGAAGTAGCGAGCCGGGCTAGCGCAGCATCGAATCGATCTCCAACCCACTTCGTCCTCCCGTACATCAAACACCGTGGTCTCTCATCGTTACGCGTAGTTGACATTCAAGACGGTTGCTGTCCCCAATTCTCAATTCCGCGTAGTGGAAAACCGATTCAGGCCACCGTGAAGCCCATCTCGCCCAGGAGGGGAGGGCTCATCTATAAAGGGAAGTGCATCAATGGTCAAACTTTGTAAATGCTGCTATTTTCAGATTCCTCGAGTTGACACAGTTACTAGTTGAAAGTAGCCTGTCTTGTTTTCGTCTTGATTTGCTTTTGGAGACTTATCTCCACGGATGCCCACCATAGAGATTCTTTCTGTACACAAGCTAGCGTTATGACTACCCCAATATTTGACCTCATCAAGGGCGATATATACGCCGGAATATCAGGGATTGATCTTAATTTTGAAAGCCTGGATCTGGGTGATGGCGTTCTGCTCTCCAAGACATCTGCTCACGTGTTAGCTCCATATATGGTGGTCTTCGACACGGATCAATCGGGAAGGAGCGAGAGCTCAGATGTATTGAATAAGTCTTTTGTGAGAGATCCTGATGGCACGAAGTGGGTAAATGTTACAGATAAGACCGAGGTGATTCCTGCGCAGAGGGAATACGCTATTGCTGCAGAACTCTACTTTCCTGTTGACGTCTTGTCGGCTATGGGAGGGGATCGTATTTTGCTAATACACTGGATTATTGCATTGTTGCGTATCTGGTCAGCTCCGACAGCATCAGTGCCAATAATCGCAAATGTGTCTTTTGGAGCCGCGTTAAAGACGAATGAAAGATTGATTTTTCCATTTGAGACTGAGCCACGTGGAATTCACTTGGAGATGCCGAGTGGACGATCTCAAAATCTTGATCGACTCTCCTGGGTAAAAGGATGCTGGAAGCCTGGGTTGGAACTTGCCAAGAAGCATAAGGAATTGCATCTCGCGGTCCAGGCGATAGACCAAGCCCATTTTATCCATGACTGGGCTTTAGGAGTGCTTTTGATCTGGGCAGCGATTGAAGGGCTGTTCTCTCCTTCGCGGAGTGAGCTGCAGTTCCGAATATCGGCCTTGATCTCTTCCTATCTAGAGCCGCCAGGTGATCAGCGGCTCGTATTGCACAAACAACTGATAAAACTTTATGAAGGACGCTCAGCTGCAGCCCATAGGCGCTCGTCAATCGATAGAAATGTATTTTTTGAATCCATGCAGCTTCTTCGCCGCATAATTGTCAAAATGATTTCTGATTCACAAGTGCCATCGAAGGATGATTTGGAAGCCAGGCTTTTTGGCGGCTAGACTCAGCCCCGCCAGTCGCCCACCGTGTCTGAGTCGTGTTCGAGCCGATCCTGCCTGCTTTCTGCAAAGTAGCCTGTCCCTATTTCTCCATTAATAAGAAGGTGTCGCATGGTTCGTCGAATGGTGTTTTCTCGGGCTCGCTATTTCTTTGGGAAGATATTGAGGTTGACGATCTTACGGCGGAGCACAACTACTTCTTGGAAAAATAGCGGCTGAGAAATCAGCTCGTCTTTGGTGATGAGATTGTGTCGGGTTTGTCCGTGGCTGTCGGGAAGGAAGGGAGCAACCGGCGGGTGGTGGTCAGTCCTGGTCTTGCGATCGATCCCACCGGCAACGAGATTTGTGTGCGTGACGTGATGACCTGTGCGCTGCCACCTTCTGGAAAGCGAATCTATGTCTGCCTCCGCTACGTCGAAGCCGAGACCAGTCCTGTTCCGGCGATCCTCCCCGATTCTGACGGTGTAGGCAATGAGGCTCAGAACAGCAGGATCGAAGAAGGGTTTGAAATGACATTCGAACCGACGCTTCCGGCTCGAACTGCGTTGACCCTCGCGCTTGCGCTCTTACTCTGGAAGCGAAACCGCTGGACAGTCAGTTCCTCATTTCGCCCTCGTCGCGTCAAAGGTGGGAACCGATAATCGATTCTTGTCTCTCAGTGGGGAAGATAGGTGACCGATGTGGCGGTTTTTCTTTGCAGTGTGCGTGGTCCTGGCTTGCGTGACAGTCGCGGCGGCCGACTCCATTGAGGACGCGGAGGCGGCGTACAACCGTGGCGACTATACACGGGCGGCGCGGCTCTTACGTCCCCTTGCTGATCAGGGCAATGCAAGGGCCCAGTTCACCTTGGGTGTGATGTATGAAAAAGGGCAGGGTGTTCCTCCGTTCGACACGGAAGCCGCACAGTGGTATCGCAAGGCGGCAGAACAGGGACACGCGTCGGCGCAGTTCAATCTGGGTATGCTGTATTCCGCCGGCCAGGGTGTCCCGCAGGACGCTCGGGAAGCCGAGAAGTGGTTTCGACTTGCGGCGAAGCAGGGGGACGCATCCGTGCAGTTCAGCCTGGCTGTGATGTATGCCAAGGGCCAGGGTGTTCTGCAGGACGTTCGAGAGGCGGTCTATTGGTACCGCAAGGCGGCGGAACAGGGCTATGCATCGGCGCAGTTCAATCTGGGGCTGATGTACGGCAAGGGCCAGGGCGTGCCGCTGGACGCTCAGGAAGCTGCGAAGTGGTACCGTCTGGCGGCTGAGCAGGGACACGCGCATGCGCAGGGCAATCTGGGCGTCATGTATTACGCGGGGCATGCTGTGCCGCAGAACGATCGGGAAGCGTTCAAGTGGATTCGTCGGGCTGCCGAGCAGGGGCAAGCCAATGCACAGAGCAATCTGGGTTTGATGTATGCCAAAGGGCGGGGCGTCCCGCAGGACTTCGTTCGCTCGTACATGAGGTATAGCGTTGCTTCTGAGGCGTTGGGCGGCGTTGATGGAAAGGAAGCGGAGAAGAATCGAGACCTTGTGGCCTCACAGATGACGGCCGCGCAGATTGTGAAGGCGCAGGAGATGGCGCGGCGCTGTCAGCAGTCGAAGCTCAAGGTATGCGATTAAACCAGAGGTGGGATGCGCCATGACGAGAGGACAATTCTTATGACCATGAGTGCCACGATGACTTGCCAAAGTATTCGATATGCCACGCGCTGCCTCAGATTGTTTCTAGGCTGTGTGCTGGCGTTGTCAGGGGGCCTGGCAGCTGTACTGGGCGGTGGGTTCGCAGCTCAGGCCGGTGAATCGGCACAGGAAGAGGGTACGGCCATGGATCGTCATGATCACGCGGAGAGGACTGTCGACATGATGGTTCCGCACCAGAAACATCTGGGACCCCATATGAAATGGACGACCTTGCGGCCGGCGAATGCGGACGACGCCGGGCTTGCCGATCAGATTGTGCAGACTCTTCGGTAGGCACTTGCCAAGTACAAGGATTATCGAGTGGCTATGGAGGATGGCTATGCTCCGCTTCATCCAGAGCGTAAGCCAAAGCATTATCATTTCGCCAATAAGCAGCGCCGACTCCAGGCGAAGGTTCGCTTTGATCCGGCTGAACCGACCGCGCTCCTGTACAAGAAAGCCGGGGATGGTTATGAGCTCGAGGGGGCAATGTACACCGCGCCGAAGGACATGAGCGAGGACCAGTTGAACGAGCGCGTTCCGTTGAGCGTGGCGCAGTGGCATGCCCACGTCAATCTCTGCTTCCAGCCCGATGGAAGTAGACGTCGCATGACCAGGAAGCAATTCGGGGGCAAGGGGAAGATTGCCACCGAATCAAAGTGTCAGCAAGTAGGCGGGAGATTCGTTCCGCAAGCCGGTGGGTGGATGATTCATGTGTATCCGTTCGAATCGACTCCCGTAAAGATCTGGACACACTAAGCGACAAGATCTTTTGAGGCGGCTTCAACCAAATGCGTGTAACCAGAATAAAAACGCGCTAGGAACCAATTCATCCTGAACAGCCCTCACGCGGCCGCCCACCATGTTCGGTCCTTTCTCGCTGAAGGCCGAAACGTTTCACGAGAGCCGTTTGAGGAAAGATACTCGCGAGTGACCCGTGGTGCCGAGACCTTAGGCAGGAATGTCAACGTATTCAACTTGACTGCTGGGTGGAGGGATAGAAAGGCCATCTTCCTTGAGACCTTCCAGATGAAACTCAATGGCCTCACGGATAAGGGATTCGGTTTCTGCCACGGTGGCGCCGGTGGCAATGCAACCAGGCAAATCGGGAACATAGGCCGCGTAGTTTTCAAGGGCCTTCTCGATCACAATGGCGTAACGCATGTTAGTTCGCTCCCTTTTCCAACCAGCTTGCTTAAAGATACTATTCAGCGTTCCGGGAGGCAAGTCATCGCTGGGTTTGCCTGCAACAGTTACACGACCCGGCTTCGTCTGGTGTTTGAATTGTCTGTGGCTACCTTTGGTTGCGACGAGGGACCAGCCATCTTCTCGCAATTTGTCTAGGATATCGCCAACTTTCACGGCTTCAGTTTAGCGTAGTCGTTGCAAGAAGCCAAACCCGTCTTATGCCGTGAGAAAAACTTGTTTGGATACTATTTCTCTGGCATCTCAGCCCCGCCAGCCACCCCCCGAGTCCGGCCCTCGTCGTGTTGATTCGTTGAAAGGCTCTCAGTCGTAACGAGATGCGAGGGAGGTTTTCTTACGACGCAGGACGGCGTATCTCGAGGAGTAGTTCTCGCAGGTGCGATTCATGGGTCGATTGCAGGGAGGTAAACTTGAGCCCGTAGGTATTCTCCTGTGTCCATCGGACGACGGCTGCTTCAACAATGATGGGACGGGGTTTTTTGGAAACTTGCAAGATCAGATGGTACCGTCCACTGATTTCTAGAGGAATATCGCTCTGTAGCCGGCATCCTCCGAGGGAAAGGTCGATGAGTGTCCCTTCACCCTCTGTATGTTCTTCAATTTCGACCGGCTCGATGAGACGTTTGAAGGAAAAGAGCGCACCAGAGGGAATGAGCATCCTAGGGTGCTTGCGGCGCTCGATGATTCGCCGTGTTTGTGGAGGAGGTTTGTTCATAGAGGATTCCAATCCGTCGGTCTAGCATCATAGTAAACCCAATGAAGACAGCCAAGGAAATTGACGATTGTTTCGGCGCACCAGCTGTGACGGGTGGATGATTTCTCGTGCTGGGGCATCGAGAACGTGCTGGATCGGGAGACTTTCGATCTCTTTCCTGGTACCGGCAGGTTTGATTTCCATCGGATACAGCCCCCAGTTTATACGGGCCGGATGATGGAACGGAGGCGAAAGTGTATGCCTAGTTTATTGGGAAGTAAAGTGGGGCGGTCGGTGTCGTATGCAGAAGATGTCGCTTAGAGATCTATCGCTTGCGTGTGACCGAGCCGGTCGCATCACGGGAATCTGTCCGGCTGATCCGCAGAAGCTATTGAATTAGCTGGCCATGTTCATAACTCTTCCTCGGCGGTCGTGGATAATCATCTGTGACGGATAGTCTTGCCCTTCCCTCCTTCGACATACTGGACGAGTCTGCTTTAGGCTTCACGTGGCACCTCGTTGCACAGACTACGGGCCTGGCATTTTGAATACATGCAGTTGTTTCGGGTGCACGAAGACCACATCGCCTTGTTGAAGCTTTAACTCGCGATAACGGTCTTTGGTGAGTTCTACCGAAATGATCTGCTGCGTCATTTGACGGAGCGTCTCGTCTACGAGCCCGTTGGCCTGTTGAAGTGGGGCATTCATTTCTTATTCTCTTGCTGAGTCAGGGGAGTACGCTCTATATATGACTGTTAAGATCATGATTAAGTATTATATTTATTATATAAGTGAATTAATTTTGTCAACAATATAAATTAATGTGTACTTTAGCTGTAATAATAGTATATATATCGATTCATGGATTAGATTAATTGTACTTAAAAAGACACACTGTGAGACATAATACTTGACATATAGCAATTTACATTGCTATTCACTGGCCATGAAAATGCCAAAAAAACAGAAACAAACGACCTCCAAGTTTTCCAATCACCTCAAATTGCTCCGTGCGCAGAAAGGTTTCTCGCAGGGCGAATTGGCTGCTCGCGCCGGCATTACACGGCAGGCGGTGTCTTCAATTGAATCTAATCTGTATTTGCCGACTACAGCCGTTGCCCTTCATTTGGCGTCGGTGCTGGCTTGTCGCGTTGAAGATCTTTTCAGCATCGGGACAGTCGAAGACATCGTCGAGGGCAAGCTAATCGGCCATCTTCCGCATAGCGACGTAAAGGCTTCACCCACTCGAGTCAAAGTGTCGACCGTGGGTTCAAAGATAGTCGTGCGACCGGTAACCGGATTGGGTGAAGTCCTTTCCTTCACCGTTCCTGCCGATGGGTATGTTGTCGAGGCGCATGGTCAGACCTCGGGTGCAACGGTGCGAGTGAAACTCTCGCGCGATCGTCAGGCGATTGGACAAGCCATCTCTGTGGCAGGCTGTGATCCAGCGATCTTCCTGGCAGGTGAGCACATGCGACGGCGCAAGGACCAGTCTTCTCTAGTCGGCTGGACCATGGGAAGTATGGCGGCGCTTCGGGCTTTGCAGCAGGGCGAGGTTCATGTCGCAGGGGTGCATCTCTTCGATCCGGCGACGGGGGAGTCAAACCTGCCGTTTCTCCGGAGAGCGTTGAAAGGTTCGAACTATGAGGTCGTCACATTTGCGACGTGGGAAGAAGGCTTGCTTGTTCGCACCGGTAATCCGAAATCGATCCGTGAAATCGGCGACGTCGTCGATCCCCATGTGACACTTGTAAATCGGGAAGAAGGAGCCGGGGCCAGGCTGTTACTGGATCAACGGTTGCGCGTGGCGGGAATCAATTCGGATCATGTGAAGGGCTATGGCACGATCGTCGCCTCGCATTTCGACGTTGCGCGCGCGATTGCAAGCCGCCAGGCGGATGTCGGAGTCGGCATTCGATCCGCGGCGCAACTCTTTGAACTCGATTTCGTCCCGCTGCAAGCCGCGCGCTACGACCTTGTCGTACCCAAAGCCTATCTAAAGCTCCATCCGACGCTCGCCCATTTATTTGAGACCCTTGTCAGCCGTCCGTTTCGAAATGAGATCGAAGCGTTGGGCGGGTATGACACCGGCGATACAGGAAAGCTCCATACGCTGCGTGTCGGCTGACAACTCTACAGGCATATAAATTATTCACGAATTGCGATTGCGGGTAATAGGAAAAGCTGTGGGCATAGGCAAATGGTGGGTCACCGTACTGAGTGTTCTTTTACTCCTTGTAGGAGCGGGCTCGGTGATGGCCGTCGAGTATGGCGAACTGGTGCAGAAGGACGGAAAGTGGGTGTTTCAGAGCACGGAAGACCCTGTATTGAAACTCATGCGTACGAAAGGGCTGATCACGGACGAGGAATATTTCAAAGCTTCATCGCAAACCGGAAAAAACTGGATCGAACCTGCCGATGCGGTCCTCCATCGACGGAAGAATATGGAATGGAGCCGCTATGTGAAAACCGCGATGCATTTACCTGATTGGATTGACCTAGGCCTCGAAAACCGGACCCGATTTGAATCGTATGACCATCCCTGGCGAGCTAATCAAGCCGTCGGAGGCGGGGGAACCGATGCCCAGTTGCTCCTCCGGTCGAGAGCGCGCGTAGGATTGGGGGGCAATGGCCCCTTCCGGTTTCTTTTTGAAGGGCAGGATTCGCGAGCCTTGTCCAGCGATGAGCCTGGGGATTTTAGGAATACCACGACGGTCAACCAATTTGACATCTTGCAGCTACTCGGGTCATTGACCATACACAATGTTGGGGGGAGCGGATTGCGGACGGATTTGCATTTCGGACGTATGACCATGGATTTCGGAGGACGGCGGTACCTCTCCCGAAATGATTTTCGAAATACCGTAAATGCTTTCGATGGGGTCCATTGGCAAATTGGCGAAGGCCAAACCTGGCGGGTCAGGGCCTTTTTGGTGGAACCGGTTATTCTGAATGAGGTGCAACTGGATGAGCAGACCGCAAAGAGTGTGTTCTGGGGGACCTATGTGGAGAGCGCGCACGTTCCCTGGTTCAACGTGAATGCGTTTTATTTCGGATTAAACGATCAACAACTTCAAAATAAAAGTCTTCACCGTACGTATAGTACGTATGGCCTTCGCCTCTTCAAGGCTCCCGCAATCAACGAATTCGAGTATGAATTCGAGGGGGCCGTTCAAACCGGACGCTTGGGCAACGTCGAGCATTTTGCCTATAACCCAAACGCAGAAGTCGGGTATACGTTCAACCTGCCTTGGACTCCTCGGTTTTTGGCGCAGTATACCTATGCCAGCGGCAGTCGCACTCCAGGAGGAACCCAAGATGGAAACTTTGATAGGCTGTTCGGCTCCCGTAATTTTGATTTCACGGCTACGGGAAATTTCGGACCATTTTTCCGGTCCAACATCAGTACTCCCGGTTGGAGGGTGGTCGTCCAGCCGGTCGAAAATGTGACAGCCACAGTCAAACAGCGGTTCTGGTATCTGGCGGAGGCCAGCGCAGAGTTTTCGGGTAGCGGCTTACAAGATCCCACAGGAGGGTCAGGAAACTATTTAGGGCACGATGTGGAACTTCGTGTGCAATGGGCCCCGCGATGGGCGATGAGACAAAATTTGGACTTTGACTTCGGGTACGATCATTGGTTCAAGGGATCGTATTTTGACCGGCTTCCCGCTGCAGCTGGTTTACCCGCCGGCGGGAACAAGGACACGGACTATTTTTATCTTCAGGTCAGAGTCCGAGTGTAGGGAGGTTAGCCTATGATTCGAGTGATTGTCGCTTTGTTCATGTTCGTCATCACAGGCGTAAGCCTTGCGTTCGCCGAGAAGATTACGATTGCGGCGGCGTCAGATTTGAATTTCGCTTTCAGAGAAATCGTGACTGAGTACGAAAAGATGACCGGCAATCACGTGAGGCTGGCGCTCGGATCCTCCGGCAATTTCTTTGCGCAAATTCAAAATGGCGCGCCGTTCGACCTCTACTTTTCAGCCGACATCGCGTACACGCGGAAACTGGAGGAAGCCGGTCTGACCGTTCCTGGATCGCTCTATCCCTATGCCGTCGGGCGGATTGTTTTGTGGGCCGGCAAGGACTCGCAACTCGATCTCTCCAAGGGATTGGCGATCTTGCGTGAACCGACGATCAAGAAGATCGCCATCGCCAATCCCAAACATGCACCCTACGGACGTGCCGCAGTCGCGGCGATGGAACATGCGCAGGTCTATGAACGCATGAAAGATAAGCTGGTGTTTGGAGAGAATATTTCTCAAGCCGCCCAGTTCGTTGAATCCGGTGCGGCGGACATCGGGATTATTGCGCTGGCGCTGGCGCTCGCCCCGCCGATGCAGACAGCGGGCCGCTATTGGGAGATTCCTGCCGATGCGCATCCACCTATCGAACAAGGCGCGGTGATACTCATGGGTGGGAAGAACCAAGAAGGTGCGAAGACGTTTCTCTTGTTTATCCAGGGTGCCGAGGGCCAAACCATGATGAAACGTTACGGTTTCGTCGTTCC
>CBDDRH010000191.1:0-33529 GCA_965233025.1 uncultured bacterium | reverse complement strand
CGGGGGATGGGCCGGTGGATGCCGTGTATCGGACGATTGCCACGATCACCCAGACAAAGAGTACGCTCCTCATGTACGTCGTGAAGGCGATCACCGGAGGGACTGATGCTCAGGGCGAAGTCTCAGTCAGGGTTCAAGAAGATGGCCGCACTGTTTCAGGACATGGGGCGGATACGGATATCATCATGGCTTCGGCGCGGGCCTATCTTAATGCGCTAAATAAGCTGTCGTACCTGGCTGGAAAACAGGCGCAGGGCGAGCAGAAGGTGAACTTGATTTAGGGAAAGTGGCCACTGTAGAGTCACCAGCCTCAGGCGTGAGGCTGGGGAAGGTATTGTTGGTTGTGAGGGGCTTCGTGGTTCACGTCACCCTGACAGAGCGGCCGGAGTTTCTGGCCGGCGATCATACCGTCCTGCGCGAGCTGCTGCACCCGGCAAAGCAACCGCTCACGCTTGGATATAGTCTGGCTCATGGGATATTGGCTTCCGGCGCTCGATCGAAGTGGCACAGGCTGAGGTCTTCGGAGGTCTACTACATTATTGCCGGTCAGGGACGATTGACCGTAGATGATGCGGTCGTTTCGGTAGCACCAGGCTCCGTCGTCTATGTGCCTCCAGGATGTAAGCAATCTCTGGAGAATAGTGGACCCACCGCCATCGAATTTCTTTGTTTGGTCGATCCCGCGTGGCGACCAGAGGATGAGGAAGTGCTGGAGTAGAGGCTGGTGCGCGGTCATCACTCACAAAGAAGGAGAGTGGTCTGTGAAGGCGAAGATAGCCGTATTAGCCGGTGATGGAGTGGGTCGAGAGATCGTCCCTGAAGCCGTAAAGGTGCTCAAGGCTGTGGCTGAGAAATTCGGACACATGTTCGAGTTTATTTCCGGTGATGTCGGCGGGCAGGCTATCGACAAAGTGGGCGTCCCGCTCCCGCAGGAGACCTTGACGTTAGCTAAGCAGAGCGATGCCGTCTTGCTCGGGGCGGTCGGCGGTCCGAAGTGGGAGGGACTGGAGTATAGCTTGCGTCCAGAGCGTGCGCTGTTGGGCTTGCGAGAGCACCTGGGTCTCTATGCGAATTTGCGCCCGGCTAAGCTGTATCCGGTGTTGGCCGATGCCTCCACGCTGAAACGTGAGGTGATTGAGGGGATCGATATCCTCGTTATTCGAGAATTGACCGGCGGCATTTATTTTGGGAAGCCCAAAGGAATAGAGAAGTTGCCGAACGGGAGCGAGCGAGGGGTCAACACCGAGGTCTATACCACCGAAGAAATTCAACGCATTGCGAAAGTGGCATTTGAGGCAGCGAGAAAACGTCGGAAAAAAGTGATGTCCGTCGACAAAGCGAACGTGCTGGAATCGTCCGAGCTGTGGCGTCGCGTGGTCATCGAGACGCACAAAGGCTACCCGGATGTAGAGTTGAGCCACATTTACGTCGACAATGCGGCGATGCAACTCGTGCGTAACCCGCGGCAGTTCGATGTGATGCTCTGCAACAATATATTCGGTGACATTCTGAGCGATGAAGCCGCGATGTTGACCGGTTCCATCGGCATGTTGCCGTCGGCCAGTATTGGCGCGCAGGTTGGACTGTTCGAGCCGATTCACGGCAGCGCGCCTGACATTGCCGGGAAGAACGTGGCGAATCCCATTGCGACGATTGCATCGGCGGCGATGATGCTGTCCTACGGGTTCAAGTTGGATAAAGAAGCGGAGGCCATCGCGAACGCGATTGTCAAAACCCTCGATCTCGGCCATCGCACGAAGGATATTCACAGCCCTGGGACTCGCCTGGTCAGTACAATAGAAATGGGCGATGCCATTCTGCGAAATCTGAACTAGGCGAGCCGTTCGATACGGATGAAGACAGATCTGAAAACTGGATTGATACAGACCGTTGCGGGTACCGGAGACTCAGGCTGGGCCGGCGATGGGACTGCGGCCTGTTCGGCTTGTTTGAATGAGCCGAAGAATCTTGCCATCGATGCAGAGGGAAACCTCTTTATCGCCGACTCTGAGAATCACGTCGTTCGAAGGATCGATCGGAAGACCAGTTGTATCAGGACGGTAGCGGGCCGCATTCAAGGGGTTGAATTAGGAGCGAAATCCGACTCGCCCGCTCCGGTGGCTGAGGAAGTGGATGGCGATCCTTTTGCCGAAAGCGGCACGGTTAATTTGCACGCCGTGACCCAACAGACTGATCTGAGCGGAACCGTGCGTTACGTTGTGACCGGTACAGCGCCGGCCACTCGCTTTAGTGGTGACGGTGGTCCTGCCGAGCAAGCCCTGTTGAATTTTCCGACCGCGGTTGTGGTCGATCAGGGAGGACATCTGTATATTGCGGACACGCTGAACCATCGGGTGCGGCGTGTGGATGCGGAGACAGGGGTGATCACGACCGTCGCCGGCCTGGGCCGACCTCGATGTTCTGGTGACGGAGGATTAGCTGTGGAGGCCGGGTTGAATGAACCGGCTGCGTTGGTGTTGAGCGACGAGGGAGTCCTTTACATTGCCGACCAGAGCAACAACCGCGTGAGGGCGGTGGATTTGGCCACCGGAGTGGTTTGTACGGTCGCAGGGACAGGAACGGCTGCGTATAATGGAGATGGTGTGGTTGCGACGGAGACCGGTCTAGCAGGTCCCAGCGGATTGGCGCTCGCGTCAGATGGCACGTTATTCATTGCTGATAGTTTCAACGGCAGGATTCGCGCAGTCGATCCTATCACTGGTCTCATACGAACTGTGGTGGGCGACGGCGGTGAGTATCGGTACCAGGGGCCTGATGAACCACCCAGTAGCAGTCTTTCTCGCCCATCGGGGATTACATTGGATGAAGAGGGCAATCTCTTCTTCACTGATTCGGACAATCATTTGGTACGGCGATGGGATCGAATCACCGGACGTATTGAGCGCATTGCCGGAGTTGGTGTGGCCGCCTATGGGGGTGACGGAGGCGCGGCCCTCGAAGCCGGATTAAGTTATCCGTTTGGTATCGTGATGGATCGCGCGGGACATTTGTTGGTGGCCGATACGTTCAATCATCGTATTCGCGAGATCGTGCTGTAGATAGGATCGAGGGTCATGTTGAAAAAGAAATCAGGGTATGTGGTGGCTATCCTCGGCGCAACGGGGGCAGTGGGGAAAGAAACGCTCGAGATACTAGAGGAGCGAAAGTTTCCGTTGGCGTCGCTGCGTCTGTTTGCCTCAAAGCGTTCGGCCGGTGAGATGATGTCGTGCCAGGGCAAAGAGTGGAAAGTTGAGGAACTGACGGTGGAGTCGTCGTTTGTCGGTGTCGACTTTGCATTCATTTCAGCGACCGACGCGATCAGCCGCGAGTATGGTCAACGGCTTGGAGCGGCGGGGGTTGTGGTCATCGACGACAGCGGCGTCTTTCGGATGGAGGCTGATGTTCCGTTGGTCGTGCCGGAAGTCAATGCCCATGCTTTGATGACGATGCCTCGCGGCATTGTGTCGATTCCCAACTGCACGACGACCCCGCTCGTCATGGCGCTCAAGCCGTTGCAGGACGCTGTGGGGGTGAAGCGCGTCGTCGTGACGACGTTTCAATCGGTGTCCGGGACCGGCGCTGCAGCCATGGATGAACTGATGACACAGACGAAAGACCTGATGTCCTTTCGCGACACGAAGGCCGAAGTGTATCCCTATCAGATCGCATTCAACCTGCTGCCGCATATCGGATCTTTCAACGACGGGGGGGATTGTTCCGAGGAAGTGAAGATCGCACGCGAGACGAGAAAAATTCTTGAGGCTCCCGCGCTTCGCGTAACGGCGACAACCGTGCGTGTTCCAGTGTTGCGCTGCCATTCCGAAGCCATCAACGTGGAGTTGGGACGTCCACTGAAACCCAATGAAGCCCGTGCGGCGCTGGCGGCTATGCCGGGGGTGATTGTGTATGATGATCCGGGCAAGAAGCTCTACCCAATGCCGTTGGATGCCACCGGCAAGGACGAAGTGTACATCGGTCGTATCAGGGAAGATGAATCGATCACGAACGGTCTAAATCTATGGGTCGTATCCGATAATCTCCGCAAGGGAGCCGCGCTCAATGCGGTGCAAATCGCAGAGCAATTGGCTCAAGGCTGATGGCTGAGTGGGGAAGTCTAGGGAAGGTCTTCATCGGAGTCGGGCTATGCGTGGTGCTGATCGGCTTGTTGTTGCTGATTGCAGACCGTGTTCCAGGAGTCGGGAATCTCTTAGGATGGTTCGGCAAGCTTCCCGGCGACATCTCCATTCGACGAGATAATTTCACTTTCTCGTTTCCCATCGTAACCAGCCTGCTCATCAGCGTTGTGCTAAGTCTGGTATTCTATATACTCACATGGATCTTTCGCCGATGAAATATCTGGGGAGTATCGTGTATTGCGCCATCGTGGCGGGGGTATGCCTGCTCAGCCTGTCCTCGGGAGCCGAGGCGGCCGAGTCGATCCGAGTTCTACTGTCGGCCGAAGTGCCACGGCTCGATATCCGTGCAGACGGTCCGCTGTGGGTGACGGATGCAAAAGGCCGTGATCAGGCTCTGCGCGTGTCGGTCCAAGTCGAAGCCGCCGGAGTGGGGTTTTTGCTGAATGGCGCCCGCATGCAGACGGAGCAGTTGACGCTGCATGGCGGAGAGCAAGGCCTCACACTGACGTTCCCACGGCTCGCTCGGAAGCCCACCAATGGACCGGCAGTGTCATCGGACGACTCCGGCACAGAAATCTCGGTAAGCGGTCTTGTCCATCTTGTGCGAAAAGGCAAAGGGTTTCTGGTCATCAATCGGGTGGATATTGAAGAATATGTCAAAGGGGTGGTTCCCGCCGAGGTCAGCTCAACCTGGCATCCAGAGATGTTGAAAGCACAGGCGGTCGCGGCCAGGACCTATGCGCTCTATCAACAGATGTTGAGCGCCACGAGGGAGTACGACGTGGTGGCGACGGTGCAAGACCAGGTCTATCGTGGGAAGCAGGGGGTGGATGCGGGGATTCTGCGCGCGGTTGAAGATACGCGCGGGCTGGTCGTGACGTATCAGGATGCGCCGATCTACGCAGCGTTCTCATCGACGGCCGCCGGGTTGACGGAAGATGCTGTGAATGTGTGGTCGAAAGAATACCCTTATCTCAAGGGCGTCGAGTGCCCCTTCGACCTCATGTCGCCCTACTATCAATGGAAGTCTTCTTTCAAAATCGACACCCTCGAGCAGAACTTGCGGCAGCAGGGGTTTCCCGTGGGTACGATCGCGACAATAACGCCTGTGTCGTTTAGTCGTGGAGGGCGGGTCGCGAAGCTGCGAGTTCTCCATTCCGGCGGAGAACTGGTTCTTCGTGGAGAAGAGTTACGGAAAGCGGTCGGCTACACCATCATCCCCAGTACGCAGTTTGCCATCGAATCGATCGGTCGAGATGTAGTGCTTTCCGGCTTCGGCGCGGGCCACGCCGTCGGCATGTGCCAGTGGGGCGCGAAAGAACTGGCTGAGCTAGGCTATCCCTTCTCGACGATTCTTCGGTATTACTATCCAGGTACCGAACTGCAGAATATGACCCTGACTAAAGCTCCGATCCCGCCGTCTTCCTGATGCAGCTCTCAGAATTCGACTTTCCGTTCGATTCCTCGCTGATTGCCGCCCGCCCAAGCTTTCCGCGCGATCACGCCAGGCTGCTTGTGTTGCAGCGTGACAGTCGTTCGTTCGCGCATCGCCGCGTCGACGCGTTGCCCGATCTTCTTCAGCCCGGTGATCTTCTCGTGGTCAACAACACAAAGGTGTTAGCCGCCCGCGTGGCCGGGCGGAAGCGTCCTTCCGGTGCGGACGTTGAGATCCTCTTTGTGAAGGATCTCGGCGATGCGATCTGGGAAGTGCTGATCAAGGGAACGTTTCGGCCGGGACAGATTCTTGAGATGGGTGCAGAGGCTGTGGCTGTGGTGGTCGAGCGTGGCGCGACCAGGACAACGGTTCGGGTTGAGAGTCCGATCCCGTTGTCTGAATGGCTGCGGCGACATGGTCGAATGCCGCTTCCACCCTACATGAAACGGGCACCGACTGACCAAGACCGAGAATGGTACCAAACCCTGTTCGCACAGCATGAGGGAGCAATTGCGGCGCCGACCGCCGGGCTCCACTTCACACCGGAGCTACTGGCACGGCTGCAACAACGGGGGATTGGTCTCACGACCGTCACGCTGCATGTCGGTATTGGGACCTTTAAGCCAGTGACGGTCGATCACATCGAAGACCATCAGATGGGCTCAGAATGGATCGAGGTCGGAGCAGAAGCGGTGCGTGCCATCAAGCAGGTGCGAGCGACAGGGAGACGAATTGTCGCTGTCGGGACCACGGTCGTACGCGCACTTGAAACTGCGGCTCACGCGGACGGCCAGATCAGACCCTATCGTGGAGAGACGGATATGTTTATGACACCAGGATTTTCGTTCAAAGTGGTTGATGCCCTGCTCACGAATTTTCACTTGCCACGTACCACGTTGCTGATGTTGGTCTCCGCATTGACCGGGACGGAGTTCCTTCGGCAGGCCTATGAAGAGGCGGTTCACGAGCGATACCGTTTTTATAGTTATGGCGATGCGATGTTGATTCTCTGAAAAAGTCTGAACGCCGCCACGTCCTAAAGTCATCAAGTCTGAAAGTCCCGGCTCATGATTGTCTGAGACTTTCAGACTTGATGACTTTAGGACGTGGCGACGTTTGACGAGTGGTGCTACAGCAACTCGCGGTTGATCTTGATGGGGACGGTCGTTTTGAGCGATTCAGTGTAGGCCGTCAGCGCGCGTTGCTGCTTTTGAAAGAGGACGTCCTGCATGGCACGGTCCTTCGCTGCGGCAGCCTTCGCGGGATCTGATTCTGTTTGCCGTAGCGTAAAGGCTTGCGCCTCGGCAAGCTCTGCAGGGGTAAGGGCCACGGCATCGCGGATGATCATTCGGGCCTTGTTGCTTAGTAGTTCTTTCGCCTCCATTGCTTCGAATATCGAGGGCGTCAGATGATTCGCTGACAGGAGCCGTTGGTAGACCTCTGGATCGAATGCGCCGTTCTTTTGGAAATCCGGGATCTGCATGATGACTTCGCGCAGTTCGTCATCAGCCACTGTGAGACCCATGTTTTTTGCCGCGATGAGCCAGGTCCGATTATCGACGAGTTGATCCACCACTAATTGCTTGATCGTTTCGTCTTTGAATTCTCCGGGAACTTTGTCTTTATAGAAGCGATAGGTATTCTCATAGGCACGTCGGAACTCGTCGCGGGACACGGTGAGATCTCCGACTGAGGCGACGACGGCGCCGGTCTGTTCACCAAATCCCCACCAGCCCATGGTAATAACGAAGGCGAGAGCGATGATCCCCATGATGGACTTGAGGAGCCAGGGATAGCTATGCGACGAGTCGCGCATCAATTTGAGCATGACAACCTCTCGAAAAGTTCGTGTGCACGGATTCTACTCAGGGCCCCGTGCAAAGGCAAGAGACGACCGTTTCTCTACACTGCGATCTCATGATCGAATAGACTTGTCAGTTCGTAGAAATAAGACCGATCAGTCATAATGCCCGATCTGCGGAAGAACGGTCTTTGTTTGTGCTGGGTAGTCCGATTTGTTATACTTTGCCACTAATTGTAAGGAGATCCCTTGGCGGAGGAGGTCAGAGGGGTTCATTCAATCGGTGCCGGGGTTTACCCTAAGGCGCAGGTCCTGAACCGCGGTATCGCCAAGCTGATCGATCTGTTTATCGTCGCGGCAGCCGGTCAAATGCCTGTGCCGGTAGGTTTTCTTGGAGGATTAGCGTATATACTGATCGCTGATGGGTTTGCCGGTGGGCGCAGCATCGGTAAACGGTTGATCGGCCTTCAGACGGTGCTTCCGGGTCGGCGCGAGGCAGCAGGGTTTCGCGAATCCATCATCCGCAATCTGCCCTTTGCGGTGGCTCAGGCAGCCTTCGCCGTTCCCTACGTGGGATGGGTTGTGTCGGCAGCGATCATTGCGTTCGAAGCGGTATTGATTCTCGGGAACGAGCAGGGGCGGCGTCTTGGCGACGAGGTGGCTGGTACTCAGGTGTTAGATGTTGGTCGTCTGACACCGCCTGATTGAGTGCGTAGTCGGAGTCTGAGGGGAAGGGAGAGCAATCGTGGGCTTTGGGAGCGATATCTTCGGATGGTTCTCGAACGACTTGGCCATTGACCTGGGGACGGCGTCGACCCTCGTGTACGTGCATGGGAAAGGGATCGTGCTGAACGAACCCTCGGTCGTGGCGGTAGAGAAAAAGACCGAACGAGTGCTCGCCGTCGGCACGGAAGCGAAGAGAATGTTGGGCCGTACGCCGGGCAACATCATTGCGGTGCGGCCGATGAAAGAAGGCGTGATCGCCGACTTCGAAATGGCAGAACAGATGTTGAAGCGGTTCATTCAGAAAGCCCACAACCGCAGTGCGTTCGTGCGTCCACGCATCATCATCGGTGTGCCGTCGCGCATTACGCAAGTAGAGCAGCGGGCCGTTCGAGACTCGGCCGAATTAGCCGGCGCCCGCGAAGTGTATCTGATCGAAGAACCGGTGGCCGCAGCCATTGGCGCCGGTCTTCCGATCACCGAACCCTCCGGCAACATGGTGGTCGATATCGGCGGCGGCACGACCGATATTGCCGTCATTTCGCTCGGCGGAATCGTCTATAGCGAATCCGTCAAGGTTGCGGGCGATCGCATGGACGATGCGATCATGAACTACATCAAGAAGAAGTATAACCTCCTCATCGGTGAACACATGGCGGAGCGGATCAAGTTCGAAATCGGATCCGCCTACCCCTTTGAGGAACGCAAGACGATGATGATCAAGGGGCGTGACTTGATTTCTGGCATTCCCCGTACGTTGGTGATAGATGATGCAGAAGTCCGGGAAGCGCTACAGGAACCGATCGGGACAATCGTCAACGCGATTAAAGTGGCACTGGAGAATACCCCGCCGGAGCTGGCGGGCGACATTATCGATCGTGGCGTCGTTCTCACGGGCGGAGGATCTTTGCTGAAGGGCATGGATACGCGCTTTCGGGAAGAGACGAATCTGCCGATCATCACCGTGGACGATCCCCTGACTTCCGTCGTCTTGGGGGTTGGGAAAATCCTCGATGAGTTGGATCTGCTCGCCAAAGTGTCGGTGATGTCCCAGGCCAATACCTACCGATAAGGTTCCATCCCTAACTCCCTTATTTATGTGGATGGCTCACTCTAGTTCTTCCTACGGTGCCAGACGTATTGCGCTTGCCTGCTTTGCTTTTCTGCTGGTTGCCCTTTTTCTGTTTCCCAGTCAAATCCAAGGACTCTTGCAGTATCTTGGTGGGCCGGTCGGATACGCCGTAGGTATTCCGCTCGAAGCCATCGCGTCCATTGATTCCGGCATTGCCAATCGTTGGGAGCAGTACGTGGCGTTGCAAGGGGTGCGTGAAGAGAACCAGCAACTACGGAAAGAAATTGAATGGCTGCGCGGGCAACATAGTCAGCTGCGTGAATCGGCTGCGGCGACAGAACGATTGACGTCCTTGCTGCAATTTAAGGAGCAGGCTCTCCCCACGATGATCGCTGCTCAAGTCATCGGGCGGGACGCCACGAATCGGTATCGTGCCATCATTCTCAATAAGGGCGAGAGCGACGGGATTAAGCCCGATATGGGGGTGGTCACGCCTGCCGGTGTCGTCGGGCGCATCGTGAAAACGACAGCGGCATCCTCCGTAGTGCTCTTAGTGACCGACCCGAACAACGCCATCGCCGGTCTCATCCAGCGGACGAGAGACGAAGGCATTGTGCAAGGGACTCAACAAGGACTCGCCCAGCTGAAGTATATTCCGTTATTGTCGACACTGCGAGATGGTGATCGGGTCGTGACCTCAGGCCTGATTGGAGATTTCCCCCGAGGGCTCGTCATCGGTACGATCACGCGCATCGACAAAGAGGAAGGTGCCCTCTTTCAGTCGGCGGAACTCATGCCGGAAGTCGATATCGGTCGCGTGGAAGAAGTGCTGGTGATTCAGACGTCATATGGACAGTCCACGAAGGCCGGGGCGGATGCGGATCTGCGCGAGAAGCCAGCGCCATGAAATTCCTTTTCTATGTGATGCTCGTGCTGCTGCTCGTCCCCTTGCAGACGACGCTGCTGCCACATCTGAGCGTATGGAATATTAAGCCGGATTTGGGGCTTGTGGCTGCCGCGCTCGTGGGACTCTTTGCCGGCGAGTTGGAAGGCCTTCTCGTCGGGCTCGCGATCGGGTGGGTCCTGAGCCTGTTCTCAGCCGGCGAACTGTGGTTGACTCTTCTCACGAACGGGGGCGTCGGCCTCTTTGCAGGATTCCTGGGGAAACAGATGTCGCAGGTGACGTCGATCTCACTGGGGGTAGGGCTCATGCTGATGTCTCTGGCAACCGGGCTGTTTGCCGCAATGAATTACAAGGGTCTCGATATGTCTCAGACCTGGTGGATGATCCAGTCCATTGTTTTTCCCCAGGCATGTTTCGATGGAGCGGTGGGGGCGGGATTCTACTGGTTACTCTCTCGACGATTTGCTCTCACCCGCCTGAGGACCGAATAGCCGGTCCATGATGGGCGTGGCGGAATGTTGATTGTGACGCATGGCAACAGCTGGTCTGCACGATTCTGAGCTTGGGGAACTCCAGCGCCGACTGATCATTCTCCGTGTCGGCTTGTTGCTCGTCGTGGCGTTACTGGGGCTGCAGCTCTGGAATCTGCAGATTCGTGAGGGACCCTACTACCGCGATCTCTCAGAGAACAATCGGACACGTTCTGTCATCATGGAGCCGGCGCGAGGGCTCATCTACGATCGCAATGGGGTATTACTGGCGAATAATGTCCCCAGCTTCACGCTCTACGTTTCGCTTGAAGACGTCAAAGATCGAGATCTACTCATCAATCAGCTCAGCAGTCTACTGGGGTTGGATGAGGCGCTCGTGAGGAAGAAGCTCACGGCTCGCGGCAGCAAACAACTACCTCGCAAGGTGAAGGATCGTTTAACCCTTCGAGAAGCGACGTTGATCGAATCTCACCGTCTGGATTTGCCCGGAGTGATGGTGCAGGTCGAATCACAACGGAACTATCCTGGTGGAGTGACGGCTTCACATCTGCTGGGTTATGTGGGGGAAGTGTCGCCTGAGCAGTTAGACAAACCTGAATTTGCCGACCTGCATCAGGGCAGCATTGTCGGGCAATATGGTGTGGAGAAGTTTTTTGATCAGCTCATGCGCGGTCAGGCCGGGCAGAAAAGCATAGAAGTCGATGCGGTCGGTCATGAAAAACGAACTGTCGTTGTGGAGAAGCCCCATGCCGGGGACGATTTGTATCTCACGATCGATGCGAGGCTGCAAAAGGTGGCCGAAAATCTTTTAGGAGAGGAGTCGGGAGCGATTGTCGCGCTTGATCCGAGGACAGGTGACGTGCTTGCCATGGCCAGCCGTCCAGGCTTTGATCCGAACATCCTCTCGCGGGAGCTCACACCGAAACAATGGGCCGACATCGTGCAAGACGAGGGGCGTCCCTTGAACAATCGAGCCTCGCAAGGGCAGTACCCGCCCGGTTCGGTCTTCAAAGTGATGATGGCCGCTGCCGCGTTGGAAACCAAGACCGTGACGCCGTCGACCTCTATCTACTGCAATGGGGGGTATCAATTCGGTCGTCGCGTCTATCGTGACTGGAAAGCCGGGGGGCATGGTTCGGTAGATCTCCGGCACGCGCTTGTGCAATCGTGCGACGTCTATTTCTATACCGTTGGGCAGCGGATGGGGATCGAGACGATTGCTTCCTTCGCCCATCAGTTTGGGTTGGGAGAGGAGACGGGGATTGAACTGCCGTCTGAACGGGTGGGGATCGTACCGTCCGAGGCCTGGAAACGGAAGGCCAAGAATGAAGCGTGGCTGCCAGGCGAAACGGTCTCGGCGGCAATCGGTCAAGGCTATGTGAATGTGACCCCGCTGCAGATGGCGACCTTGATCGGCACCGTTGCGAACGACGGTGTCATGTTCCGTCCACGATTAGTTCAGGCCGTGATGGATCGAGCGACCGGAGAACTACAGCAACGGTCTGTGGTCCCCAAACGCACGTTGAACCTGCGGCCTGGGACCTTACCGCTGATTAAAGAAGCGTTGGCCGGAGTGGTCAAAGAGGGGACGGGCACGCGGGCACGGTCGGAGCTGGTGACCATCGCTGGAAAGACCGGAACAGCTCAGACGGCGGCCTTGCGCACCGGTCCGGAGAAAGATATCCCGAAGAAGTTCCGCGATCATGCCTGGTTTGTCGCCTTCGCCCCGGTTGAAGCGCCCACGATTGCCGTTGCGGTGATTGGCGAGCATATGGGCCACGGGGGTTCTGCCTCGGCGCCTCTTGCCAAAGAGTTGATCGAGACCTATGTGAAATTGAATGTCTCCGCTCCTCCCAGTGCAAAGGAGGGTGCCGTTGTGCGGGTAGGGGACGCCAGAGGACAAGGAACGAGATGATCGATCGGGTGTTCATGAGCCGGGGGGTTGACAATTTCGACTTCCGTTTTATCGGGCTGATCTTTGCTATCCTGGGGATCGGTGTCCTATCGATTTATAGCGTGACGCATGACCAAGGGGTTGCGTTTCCGTTTTATGCCAAACAGGCCGTGTGGATTGCGCTCGGAACGGTCGCGTTTCTCGTCATGTGGCTCTCGGACTATCATCGAATCGCACGCTTAGCGTATCCTGCCTATGCGATTATCTTAATTTTACTCGTCGTTGTGCTGTTTGAAGGTAAGACCAGCCGTGGGGCCCAACGATGGATTCCGATGGGGCCATTTGCCTTTCAGCCTTCGGAATTCGCAAAGTTGGTCCTCATTCTGACCTTGGCGCACTACTATTCGCAGGCCCCGCGGGCGGGCTGGCTCCAACGAGTGGTGCTCCCGGGGTTGTTGGTGCTGCCGGGTCTGCTTCTGATCCTGAAGCAGCCGGACCTCGGGAGCGGATTGAGTTTCTTGGCGATTTATGCCGCGATGTTGCTGATGGTGGGTATGCGGTCGAAGGCGGTGGGCGTCATCCTCCTGTTTTCGTTGATGCTGTTTCCCTTCGCCTGGGAGATGATGTGGGGGTCATTGCATGATTATCAGCGGCAGCGCATTATGACGTTTGTCGACCCGGTTTATGACCCTGGAGGCAAAGGATATCATGCGCTCCAATCTCGGATTGCCATCGGAGCGGGAGAGTTGACGGGGAAGGGGCTTTACGGAGGAACGCAAAGCCAATTGAAATTTTTGCCTGAGGGGCACACCGACTTTGTCTTTTCGGTCTTTGCAGAGGAATGGGGTTTTCTCGGAGTGCTGGTGCTCTTGCTGTTGTTTGTCGGGCTGATCTGGTTGTCGTTAGAAATTGTGGCGCGCGCGAAGGATCAGCTTGGAGCGCTCCTGGCGGTCGGCATCCTCTGCATGTTGTGCTTTTGCGTCGTGATCAATATCGGTATGACGGCGGGCATGTTTCCCATCGTGGGAATTCCACTGCCGCTCATGAGCTACGGTGGGAGTGCGACGGTCATGACGATGGCGTCGCTGGGCCTGCTCTTGAATGTCAAACGCCGTCGATTGAGTTTCTTTTAGTGAGAGGATGATCGCACGGTCTCGAATGAATCGAGATCGAGGCAAGAGGTTATATTTATGATGCGAACCGCCGAGTCGGCAAGATGTCGAGTGGAGGTTGGACCCTGGGGATTCCCCGCGTTCGTCCTGCATGTCGGTGCGACGGTTTTGCTGAATGGAAGGAGTCGGTATGGGAGTAGAAATTGCGATTACAGTCGCACGCGAGGAAACTCGCGTCGCGGTGTTGGACGGCGGAGTCGTCACAGATCTCTTCGGGGATCGTGCGAAGCACAAGGACTTCGTCGGGAACATTTATAAAGGAAAAGTGGCGAAAGTGTTGCCTGGCATGCAGGCGGCATTTGTGGATATCGGCCTCGCGAAGGCAGCTTTCATGCACGTGTCGGATTTGTCGTTGGACTCTGAGCCAGGCGACACGCTCGTCGATGCTGATGAGGATGACAAGGATGCCGATAAGGATGGAGATATGCTGGGCCCCAGGCGCCAAAGCTCTAAGCCGATTGAGCAGCTGCTGAGCGAAGGGCAAGAGCTGATGGTGCAGATCTCCAAAGGGCCTATCGGCACAAAAGGCTCGCGGGTTACGACCTATGTGTCGCTCCCGGGCCGGTATCTCGTGTTCATGCCCAATGTGGAACATATCGGTGTGTCCCGCCGCATCGCCCGCGACGAGGAGCGGGCTCGACTCAAGGACATTATGAAGCGGGTACGGCAGCCGGGCTGCGGATACATTGTCCGCACGGTGAGCGAAGGCGTGAAAGAAGATGAATTGCGATCCGACGTCGACTTTTTGCACGTGCTCTGGCAGGACATTCTGGCAAAACGTGAGCAGAAAGGGGCGCCGGCATTGCTCCATGCCGACTTGAGCCTGAGTTTCCGCGTTGTGCGCGATCTCTTTGGAAAGAAAGTCGATCGATTATGGATCGACTCGCGGGAAGAATATCAGGCGGTCCGGGACTTCGTGCAGAGATTCTCGCCCGAGCAAACGTCACGCATTCATTTGTACGACAAAGATGAAAGCCTCTTCGATCATCTGGGAGTGGAACAGGAGATGGCGCGGGCTCTCGGTCGAAAAGTCTGGCTCAAGTCCGGCGGGCATCTCGTGATCGATCATACGGAAGCGATGACCGTCATCGACGTCAACACAGGACGGTTCGTGGGGAAGCGCGACCAGGAGGAGACCATTCTCCGGAACAATCTGGAGGCGGCGAGAGAAGTGGCCTATCAGATGAAGTTACGTGGGATCGGTGGAATCATCATCGTCGATTTCATCGACATGGAGCGAGAGAAGAATCGCGACAAGGTGTATCACGCGTTGCTCGAAGCGATGTCTACCGACAAGGCCCGTACCAGAGTATCCAGAATCTCCGACCTCGGGCTGATTGAAATTTCCCGTGAACGGGTCAGGGAAGACCTCCTGCGTTCGCTTTCCGAGCCCTGTCACTATTGCGAAGGACGGGGTTATACGAAATCTCCGACTACGGTGGCCTATGAGATATTCCGCGATGTCCGTCGGATCGGCAGCAGTCCCGAGCCGCAGCGGATCGTCATCGGCGCCCACCCCTCGGTCGTCGGGCTGTTGCAAGATGAAGAACGCCAAGGTCTTGAAGCTGTGGAACGCGAGTGCGCCGCGAAAATTATCGTCATGCCGGACGAACATTTACATCTCGAACAGTACGATCTAGCAGTGCTCTAAAGACCATGATTTCCGTTCGACGAGACCTATGCAGCCATTCAGCCATCCTGTAGATGTGGCGTCCTCTGCTGAGGTCGTGAGTCCTTCCTCCGTTCAGTCCATGACCAGACCAGCGTTAGAGTCTTGGCTACGCCTGCAGGCGATCGATGGAGTGGGAGACTTGACGGTAGGTCGGTTAGTTCGTGTCTGGCACTCGCCTGAATCTGTGCTGCGTGCTTCTCGCGATGAGTTGATTGCAAGTGGATGCAGCCCGCAGTTGGCGGATGCGATACGACGTGGGCCTGATCCTTCCGCCTGCAGAAGGATCGAGCGGGAACTTACGGCAATCGAGCGTGGGCGCGTTGAAGTCCGAAGTCTGTTGGATCCTACCTATCCCACGCGACTCAAGATGATTGCAGACCCTCCGCCGCTCTTGTACATCACCGGCACATTGACTGAGCAGGATGAGCTGGCGATGGCCATCGTGGGCGCACGGCGTGCGACCGCAGCTGGGCGTGCTATGACCCAAGAGTTGAGCCACGATTTGGCAGGAGCCGGCATGACGGTGGTGAGTGGACTCGCTCGCGGAGTTGACGCGGCAGCACACCAAGGCGCGCTTGCCGCGAAGGGGCGCACTATTGCCGTGCTGGGCTGCGGGATCGATCGGACCTATCCGCCGGAACATGAGTGGTTACGCCAACAGATTGAAGAGCGGGGGGCCATTCTGTCTGAGGCGCCGATGGGTGCGCCACCCCACAGCCATCACTTTCCACGACGAAATCGCATCATCAGCGGGTTGTCCCTGGGCGTGATTGTGACAGAGGCAGCCATCAGAAGCGGATCGCTCATTACCGCGAGATTGGCCGCCGAGCAGGGTCGAGAGGTTTTCGCGGTTCCAGGCTTTGTGAAAGCAGAGACTAGCCGTGGGACGAACGCCCTGCTCAAAGAGGGTGCGACCTTGATCGAGCGCGCGCAGGATGTCATCGATGCGATCCTGCCGCAGCTGGAAGAGGCTGCACGCCTGCGCCTGCAATCTTATCAAGAGAAGAATGAACGTGGAGGTCAGTTAGGCAAAGAGGAACAGCTGGTGTATGATGCATTGTCGTATGATCCGCTCATCGTGGACGACGTGATTGTTATCACAGGATTATCGGTATCCACCGTGATGGCCTCGCTCTTGTCTCTGGAGCTTCGACAGCGAATCAGACAGCTGCCGGGGCAACGCTACCTTCGGGCATAATCGTCGAACAGTTGCACAGATTTGGTATATTTGATACGGATGAGGGGCAAACTCTCATAGCGAACCGGAGTCTTCATGGCTAAATCACTCATTATTGTCGAGTCCCCGACGAAAGCGCGCACCATCACGAAGTATCTGGGGCGTGGTTATACCGTCATGGCCTCGGTCGGCCATATTAAGGATCTTCCCACCAGCAAGCTTGGTGTTGACCTGGAACACGATTTCGAGCCGCAGTATGTGACGATCAAGGGAAAATCGAAGGTCCTGGCGGAGATTAAGAAAAAGGCGGAAGAGGCCGACAAGGTGTTCCTCGCGCCGGACCCTGACCGAGAGGGTGAAGCCATCGCGTGGCACCTTGAGCAGGAACTGCTCGGCAAATCCAAGTCCAAGAAAAAGACAGAAGGCAAGGTCTTCCGAGTACTCTTCAACGAAATCACCGAACCAGCCATCAAGCGCGCACTGCAGTCGCCTGGGCAGGTCGATATGAAGCTGGTGAATGCGCAGCAGGCCCGTCGGGTGCTTGACCGTATTGTCGGATACCAAGGCAGCCAATTGCTCTGGACCAAAGTGCGTCGAGGACTCAGCATGGGTCGGGTTCAGTCTGTGGCGATGCGATTGATTTGCGAACGTGAACAGGAACGAGAAGCGTTTCGCGCGGAAGAGTATTGGTCTATTGCGGTGATGCTGTCCGGGACCAACCCCCCTCCGTTTGAAGCCAAGCTCCACAGCATCAACGGGCAGGACGCTTCGATTGCGACGGAGACCGATGCGCAGCGCATCGTCGATGCTGTCCAAGGAAAAGAGTTTGTTGTTGACTCGATCGAACGAAAAGAAAAGAGACGGAATCCTGTCGCGCCCTTCATTACCAGCCGGCTCCAACAGGAAGCCGCGCGCAAGCTGCATTTCTCATCGAAGAAAACGATGACCCTGGCGCAGAAGTTGTACGAAGGGATCGAAATCGGGGCCGAAGGTCAGACCGGTCTCATTACCTACATGAGGACGGATTCCCCACGCATTTCGAACGAGGCGATGACAGAAGCACGCCAGGTGATCCAGGAACGGTTCGGCGCAGAATACTTGCCTGCCACACCGAACGTGTACAAGACGCAGAAAGCGGCGCAAGAAGCACATGAAGCGATTCGCCCCACGTCAGCAGCGCGCGACCCCGAGTCGATCAGACAGTATCTGGAGCCCGATATCTATAAGTTGTATCAGTTGATCTGGAACCGGTTTATCGCATCGCAGATGGTTCCTGCGATCCTCGACGTCACTCGCGTGGAGTCGAGCCCCGTCAAGACGAAGGAAAAATTTCTTTTCCGGTCGACCGGCACCGTGGTGAAGTTTCCCGGTCATACAATTGTCTACATGGAAGGGATCGACAAAGAGCTCTTTGCGCAGAAACAAAAGAGCGAGCAGGAGGTTGAAGACGACTCAGAACGCCAGCTGCCTCTGCTCAGCGAGGGAGAGCGACTCCGGCTCATATCCCAGGAAGGACAGACGGTTCCCGGCGTGCTCTCGAAACAGCATTTCACCCAGCCGCCGCCTCGGTATAACGAAGCTTTGCTGATTAAGGAATTGGAAGAAAAAGGCATCGGCCGACCGTCCACTTATGCGAGCATCATTTCGACGATTCAAGATCGCAAATATGCCGAAAAGGTGGACGGACGTTTCGCTCCCACCGAAACAGGGCGGACCGTGAACGATTTCCTGATGAAGGGATTTCCCGACCTGATCAATGTCGACTTCACTTCGCACATGGAAGAGGAGTTGGACGAAGTCGAAGAAGGCACTAAACCGTGGGTGACCGCGGTGCGGGAGTTTTATGGGACATTCACGACGGACCTGGAAAAGGCGAAGATGATTCCCGGACCCAAGGACACCGTGGAGCCACCAACGGACATTCCTTGCGAGAAGTGCGGTCGAATGATGGAGATTAAATGGGGGCGCAACGGCAAGTTTCTGGCTTGTCCAGCGTACAAGGACAAGCCTCCCTGCAAGAACACGCAAAATTTTGAGAAGCTCGAGGATGGCACCATTAAAATTGTCCCAAAAATAGAGCTGACGACGGATGAGAAGTGCGAGAAATGTAGTAGCCCGATGGTGGTGAAGACCGGGCGGTTTGGAAAGTTCATTGCGTGTTCCGCCTATCCCGAGTGCAAGACCACCAAAGCACTCGCGCTGGGTGTGAAATGCCCTCAGCCTGGCTGTGGAGGCGATCTCGTACAGAAGCGCACGAGAAAAGGCCGTTCGTTCTTTGCCTGCAGTAAGTATCCGGCGTGCGAGTATGCCCTGTGGGATCGCCCTATCAATAAGACGTGCCCAACCTGCAGCGCCCCGTTTCTCATCGAGAAAGTCAGCAAGCAAGTCGGCCGCAGCGTCCAATGCCGCAGCGAAGAATGCGGCTACCGCGAAGCAGGCTAACCCGACTCTCCTCCATACATCAGATTCCTTCCTTCTACTGTTGCTCTATCAGCGCACACGATTGCCGAGCAGCCTCTCCGTTGCGTGCGTTATTTTTTGCACGAAATTGAGAACCAGTGTCGCCAGTGATGAAAATCAAACTCAAGGAGACTCGGCCAACCAAGTTGACGAAGGCCTCAGACGTGTTGATAATGAACCAACGTGGATCAAGTGGCGGTGAAAGTCTCTTCACCCGGAGTGTGTCTGAGGACCTCGCAAAACTGAGAAAGGGGAACACTTATGAAAGCGAAAGAAGGCGTCGTCAACATTCTCAATAAGATCCTGACCGCAGATCTGACGGGGGTCAATCAATACTTCGTGCATGCCAAGATGTGCGAGAATTGGGGCTATGAACGACTCCATCACAAAGTGCGGGAGCGAAGCATCGCTGAGATGAAAGACGCCGACGAACTCATCGGTCACATCCTCTATCTGGATGGTGTGCCGAACGTGCAGCGTATGAATACAGTGCAGGTAGGAGAGACTGTTTCTGAGCAGCTCAAACTGGACCTAAAAGCCGAACAAGAAATGCTCGTGTTGCTAAACGATGGCGTAGTGCATTGCACGAAGGTGACCGATTTCACCACGCGGCACATGCTTGAGGATATGGCCAAAGATGTGGATCAACATATCGATTGGATCGAGACGCAGATGGAAACGATCAAGCAGGTTGGCTTAGAGAACTATCTCACTGAACAGATCAAGAAAGAAAGCTAAGCGTCATCATGAAAGCCAAAGAAGGCGTCGTAGAATTCTTGAATCGGGTCTTGAAGTCGGAATTGACAGTAGTGCATCAATACTTACTCCATGCAGCCATGTGCAAGCATTGGGGCTATGAGCGTTTGCATGAGCATTTTAGCCATCTCGCCACTGAAGAAGTGAGCCATTCTTCAGGCCTGATCGATCATATTCTCTATCTGGAGGGAGTACCTGACGTGGAGCATCTCGATCAGCTGAGCAGGGGGCGGTCCGTAGCGGATCTATTCACCGCAGATCTTGGATTTGAGTATGAGGATGTGGAGTTGCTACGCAAGGCCATCGCCCATTGCGCCAAGGTCGGTGATTTCACCACCCGCCACATGCTTGAAGATATGATCGAAGATTCCGAAGAGCATGTCGATTGGTTTGAGACGCAGCTTCGGACTATCGATCAGGTAGGGATCGAGAATTATCTGACTGAACAGTTGAAGAGCGCCAAGGCTTGACGCCATGCTGGTGGTTGATTGCGGTTCACAGGGAAGGCAGATTCTGTTTTCTCGACGTGTCATTTTTGTGAAATGTTGGTATCTCCACCTTTCTCCAAGGCCAAGATCGATGTGAATAGACGTCAGGATAAGGCTCTGCGTGAAGCAGTGCCATGATGACATCCTGCTAAAGTCATTCTTCCGATCTTTCACAGGACACGATTCATTCTCCCCACTATCGCTTCGAATGACTGTCTGTAGCCGCTCGATTACGGGTAAGGGACTGTGAATCCCTTCTCCTTGGCCGCTCCACAATTGATGCATTTACAAGGTTCAGCGTGCGGATACGATTCCTGGATCCGTTCTGGCAACAAGAGTCCTCCAGATTTTTGGCACGTCATGGTTTTATCTCCTTGATCAGTATTCAGGCGGATGATTGAAGGGCCTCGCCACTTATTTCCGCGGAGCCGTTCGACGTCGCGGTGAAGGATGGGGGCCAGACTCTTTTTTGTTCATATTAACGGCGTAGTTGGACTCCCGGTACATCTTGAAGCGACTGGCCGACATGGGTCGCTCCAGCTTGTTCCAGTATTTCTCCGGTAATCAGCTCGGTCTTTATCGGCGAGTCCTTTTGCGAATGTACCGTTGCGTGGATCGGAGGCCACCGCATTGAGTCGATCTGGCTCCAGTCAAGCAAGGACCAATGAAAGGGGTCATTCGTGCTCTACCAACGGAAGACTATCAATCCCGGCGTGGGTAGCTGATGTGGCGAGCCGATTTCTGCGAATGAGGGAATCAGTTCTTGTCTGAGTCAGGATATGGATGAGATGGGGGTCGAATTGGGTCCCCGATGCCACCCGTAGAATTCTGAGAGCAATGTCCCGGCGGATGTCGGGGCAAAAGACGTGGGGGATTTCTATGGCGTCGAAGGCGTCGGCGATCGATAGGATTCTTGCCCCAAGAGGGATGAATCGTCCCCTGATGCCGTAGGGATAGCCCGATCCGTCCCAACGTTCGTGGTGATGAGCCACGAGAATCGACGCGTCTCGAAGAAAGAAAAACGGTTCGAGAAGCGAAACGCCAAGTCGAGGATGGTTCTGAATGGTGACATAGGATTCGGGTTCAAGACGGTCTCTGCTCGATATGAGGTGGGACGGGAGCATCAAGAGCCCGATGTCATGAAGGTAGGAGGCAAGATTCAGATCGTGCAACTCTTCTGGAGTGAGACCGACCGCTTGACCGATCAACACGGAGATTGTAGCTGTGCGACAGCCGTGACCTGTCTGCCAAGGAAGCGCACGATCGATTTCCTTGCTGACTTGGCGAACAAGGATGCTTTCGATGTCACGGCGTGATGTGAGAGGGAGTTGGAGACCATCGATCTTCCTGAGTAAGCGTTGGATCTTCAAGATGACAGGATGTATCTGACAAGGGGTATCGACTTGCATGATCAGTTCTCCGAAAAACAGAGCCCAAGATCACTCTCTCGTGATCTTGGGCTCTGGGTGAACAACCTCTGGCCGCTTCTCTATTGTGAAGCCGATTAGTTACGGTGTTTCTGGCACAGGACCCACCCTTGTATCTTCGAGAACGGAATGACCATCAACCGTCGGCACCGTTTGCACTTGAGCTCTATTCCCTCGTCGACGAGGCGTGCCATCAGCTGCCCGCAATGACATCTCACCTCTTCCGAGGTGCTGACCCCGGCGGCTCTGATGATCCTGGCTTCCATTGTGCTCCGCCTTAAGTCAAAGGCTCACATACACTATGTGACGACAGGGACGAGCGAGTAATTCGCTCGTCCCTCCCTGCTCCGATGCTAGAACGTCCACTTTACTCCGGCTTGAAAGAGGGCCGGCAAGCCGGGATAGATGCCACGGCTCCGATCCGTGATCACGGTCTGATCCAGCATGTTCTTGGCTGTAAAGAAGAACGTGGTATTGATCTGCTTGACATACTGATTGACCGAGGCGTTGAGCATGCACCAGCCCTTGACGATACCGCGCTGCCCGTTCGGAGTCGGAGTATACGTATTCCGGTCGTCGCCGAACTGGTCGCTGATGCACTGGGCCTCAAGACGTGCATTGAAAGCTCCAATACCCATATCCCTGTCGGTATAGCCGATTCCTGCCGTCAATAGATGTTTCGGCGAGTAGGGGAGTCGGTTTCCGCTTACGCTTACGATCGCTGCTTCACCGGGCAGGAGGGCCGTACCGGTGACTGAACTGTTGCGGGTGCCGACGAATTCGGACTCGGCGATCCACGTATAGTTCACGTCGAAGATGATGTCTTGTTTATCGTTTCTGCCCATGACGGCGTCCAACAGATCAAGCTTGGTCGCGACCTCGATGCCCCGATGTCTGGTTTCCCCGGCGCTCGTGAGGGTCGCACCGGTGCCGCCGGCGGCCGACTGTGAAATGATCTGGTTGTCAAAATCAAGCTGGAAGAGGGTGGCTTCATAACCAGCCCAATGAGCCAACTTGCCTCTGGTCCCCAGTTCGTAGGTCCAGCTCAACGAAGGGTTCAGGTCTACCAGAGCCCCGGTTCCGGTAACGGCGTCGGAAATCTGAGGCGGCGCCATACCACGGTGCGCACCGAAGAAGACCATATGGTCCTTGACCGGGGAGTAAGTGACACCGACTCCCGGCAACACTTGGGTGAAATGAGCCTTGCCGAAAACACCGTCGCCATTGTTGACATTAGCGAGGTTGTTGTTCTGATCGTAGTTGATATGTTCTACCCGGACACCCGGTGTGATCGTGAATTGACCTAAAATGAGACGTTCCTGAAAAAACAACGCATAGGCATTTGTAGTACGCACATTGTTCTCGCCAAGGCAGCTATTGTTGCCACCGCCAATGACACCGACGCAGCTAAACGGAGCTCCTATACCTGAGACGAGATTTCGATACTGTATGCGCTGCGATTCTTCGTACATATAACGGGCGCCGAAGTCGGCTACTGCATTCACTCCGAAAAGAGAGTGAGTGTAATTGAACCGCGGCTCGATTCCATACACGGTGTACTCGCGCGCGTTTGTGAAACGTGCGGCTCCTGGGATGGCGCCGACCGCGCTCGCCGGGATCGCATTGCCGAATTGCAACGCCCCGTTAGGCGTGCCGTCGGCGTTTATTCCCTGTGTGGTTTGCCTCATCCAGTCGCGTGACATGTAATGTCCAAAGAAGTTGATGGTCGATGTTAAGTTCGCCGTGAACATGTGATTGACGGCGACATGGGCTCCATACCGCCGAAAGTCGAAGTTGTCGTTGGTGAAGAGCGTTTGTCTGTCTTGCCCTCGAGGGCTGGCAAACTCCGATTCGGTGAGGCCTTGATAGCCGATTCCGGAATCCTCACGGTAGTAGTTAAACTTGGCCATGATTTGAGTCCGGTCGCTCAGCTCCTGGACCGTCTTGAATGTGAGGTCGTCCACCTTGGCGCGAATGTTGGTGAATCGCGGGGTATCCGTTTGATAGTGGGTAAAGTCCACCATGTAGCCGCTTTTTCCCCAGGTTCCTCCATAATCGAAATGCGTGTTGAAGTAGTTATTGTTGCCGCCCCAGAACTGAATGTTGCCTTCAGGTACCGCCGACGGATTGCGCGTGATGAAGTTCATGACCCCGCCGATGTTTTGAGGGCCATAGAGGAGTTGTCCGCTGCCCTTAAGAACTTCAATTCGATCGAACCGGAAGATCGGCGGAAAGTAATAAGCCGACGGATCGCCATACGGCATGATCATGATCGGCACACCGTCTTCCATAATGTGCACGTTGCGGCTTCTGGTCGGGTTCAGGCCTCGGATACCGATATTAGGGCGAATGCCCACACCCTCTTCGTCCACCACATGAACACCCGGCACTTCGCGCAAGGCTTCGTTGACGGTGAATCGGTGATTTTGCTCAATGCTCTCGTTTGTAATGACACGTCCGGAACCGGGAATATGATCCATCGCGCCCTCTTTCGTGCCGATGACTTCGGTCAACGGTACCTTGAGGGGCTTATCTTTCTGTTCTTTAACCGGCTTGTCCTTAAGCTCTTCGGTGGTGACTGTTTCGACGGCAATGGGTGTCTCGACGGTCTCTTCCGCAGCTGCCGGCTGCCAGCCGGTTACAAGCGCGAATAGCGGAAGGCAAGATAATGATATGATTTTAATAACTCTTCTCATTATCAGATTAACAGAACCAGGGTTCATTGCAGGCCTCCTTCAAAGAATTATAGGTTGATTATGGGAACTGAAGTGCTGAGATCAGAATAGACTCGTCGGGGGGCGTGGCCGACTGCTGAGATATGATAGTGACTCTGGGCTCTGGTGAGTAGGACCGTCATTTGAATACTACTTTCCGTAAGCCTGTTGCCGGGAGTTCGACTTCGCCGAACTCGGACTCTCCCTTGAGCTTCTCGTCGATGGCCAGTTCAAGCTCATCGGTCGTATCATTCGTCAGGGAGCATTTCATATCATCCTCGAACATTACCGAAGCGCATAGCTGATCGGCATGAGGATCGCCACTTGTGGTTTTCCCAAAGGATAGTCCAATTTCAACGGAGACGCGCGCCGCAGGGTCTCTATGGCGTCATTATCAAGAATCACGCGTCCCGAGCTTTCATGGACATCAATCATCAGTACCTGGCCATCGTCTTTGATCACCGCGCGCAGAACAACCTTTCCTTCCCAATGATTGATCCGGGCCAGGTGAGGATAGTTCTTGAGCTGGTCGAGCCGACCTAACAATGCCTTCACGAGCCACCCATAATCGGCCTTGACTTGAGCAGTCTGGGTCACGGTTTGCTCGACCGCGGCATGCTGAACAACAGGCTCAGTATCCTGACGGGTGACCAGTGGTTCGGTCACGACTGGTGCTGCAGTTTGTTGGGTGACTGCCGCCGGTGTCGCGACCACCTGTTCTTCCTGTACAACAGCTTCTCGAGCTGTTGTTGGAGCGATGTCTGTGATGGTTTCGGTCTGTTGGACAGACTGTGTGACGACAGAAGCCGTTTGATTGACGGTGGTTGTCTCGCGTGGCACGATTTGCGGAACGGCCTGCACAGGCTGGACCACTCGCTGTGGCGCTTCAATTATAGGCTGAGCAGGCGTGGGATGAGTCTCCGCGACCCTCGGCTTCGGTGGAGTCGGCTTGACTTCGGGGAGTGCGTCCACTTTTGGTTGAGCTTGCGGAGCTTCGACTATCGCCACGCTCCACGTAAATTGATCGGGTTCGAGGGACATCTTTAGGCCTGAAATTAGAACGAGTGCACCCGCTCCCATTACCGCATGAAACACCATGGAGTAGATCCAGCCTTGCCGCTGCAGACGCACATGATCCGGGTGGTTCGGAAATAGAGAGGTCATGATTTCACCACTTCCAGACTGACCTGTCCGAACCCGAGACTTCTGATTTCATCGACGACTTGGACGAAACGCTCCAGGATCGTGACTTTGTCGGCTCGAACGACGACCAGTGATTCTCTTGGATGCGAATCGAGCACCACCTTTAATCCATGCTCTGGGACCGCCGAATCGTTGAGATACAATTGCCCGTCCGCCGTCAACGTAATGACAAGGGGTACATCTTTCCGGTCTGCGGATTCCGTCGCTTTGGCTAAATCGACGGGGATCTGGCCGGTGGTGATAAACGTCGCCGTCGTCAACACGATGACGAGCAGGACCAGCATGACGTCAACCAATGGGATGACGTTGATTTGATTCAGTTCATGATCCATGTTGGTGTTGAACTTTGTAGAGTGTGATGAGCTCGACGACGCGTCTCCGCAGCACGTTATTCATGACCACGCAGGGAATGGCGACAAGAAGGCCGACCGCGGTTGCCTTCAAGGCCAGACTCAGGCCAACCATGATGGAGCTAACGGCGATCGTCTTGGATACCCCGATGGTATGGAATGTCAACATGATTCCAAGGACGGTTCCCAGGAGGCCGATGTAGGGAGCGTTGGCCGCAACGGTGCCGATTATGACCAGTCGCTTCGTGAGGGCGATCTCAAAAAGCTGTTGATTTGGGTACTGAGCAATATCTACCCGTCGATAAAACTGCCACCGCTCGACTGCCACCGCGATGGCCCATACGCTTAAAACCAACAACAGTCCAATCACACCGTAATCGACGACCTCTTTCAACGCATCCATGATTCATATACCTCGGCAACGCAGTAATTTGATAACGCTTCTCAATACCATTGATTCATGAGCCCTGTCAATGAGAAAGTTCAGAGTATCAAGGCGCCTTGTCAGGGCTTGACCGGACGGGACCTGACGCGCCTTTAAATAGCACGGTGTGGGTGGCAGAAACTCGCAGTTCGACCGGGGTACCTACCTGATAGACACTGGTTGAGCTTTCGCTGCTATGTACGACTTGACCGGAGGGGAGCTGGACGGTGTAGAGATTTTCCGAGCCTCGGAACAGTCTGGCCACGATCCGCGATCCAGCCGACTTGTTCGGCATCAGTTGAATATCGTCTGGACGGATCATCACGACGACCGATGCTCCTTCCTCACTGCTGAGTGTATTGGGGAACTCACCCAGTTCGGTGTGAACCGTGCCCTGTCGAACCTCGCCAGTGACAAAGTCGGCTTGTCCGACAAAGTCGGCGACGAACCGGGTCGAGGGGACATGGTAGATCAGTTCCGGCGAGTCCATCTGTTCGAGCACACCATTATTCAATACTGCGATCCGGTCGGCCATGGCGAAGGCTTCATCGTGGTCGTGAGTGACCAGGATGGTCGTTGTTTTCATCCGGCGCAAGAGCGAATGCAGTTCTTGTCGCATACGACTGGCCATATCAGGGTCAAGATTACTGAATGGTTCATCCAGCAAGAGCACGACCGGATTCTGCACCAATGCCCGTGAGAGCGCCACACGCTGCTGTTGCCCACCGGACAACTCATGCGGATAGCGTCGCTCAAACCCTTCCAGTCCAGTGAGGCGCAGCATCTCTTGAACCTGGCGCGTCCGCTCAGTCCGTGACAGGTGGTGGAGCCCAAAGGCGATGTTGTCGACGACACGCAGGTGTGGGAACAGGGCGTATTCCTGGAAGACCATGCCGACTCGCCGTTCTTCAGTTGGAATCGTTTCAGAGGCAGAGGAGACGCGTCGGCCTGACAGAAAAATCTCCCCGGACCGCACCGGCTCGAATCCCGCAATCGCCCTCAGGATGGTAGTCTTGCCACAGCCCGATGGCCCGAGCAGACAGAGAATTTCCCCCTCGCGTGCCGAAAATGAAATATCGCGGATGGCTGGCCGGCTCGGATCATACGCGCAGGACACCGAGCGAAGTTCCAAGATTGAAGAGGCCGGTGTGTAGAGATTAACCTGGCCTCGGAGCAGGTCGGCTTCCGCGCGGGTCAGGTGTGATTCTGTGGCCATTCGTCGTTCCTATGCCGCTCGCCAATCGCGTGAGAGTAATAGAGCCAGCGCCGGCAAGCCCACGAGCACGATCAGCAGGGCAGAGGGGGCCGCCAGTTGATAGTATTCTTCGCTCGCCTCCATCCAGACGCGAATAGCTAGGGTATCGAATCCCACTGGCCGCAACAAGAGGGTAGCAGGTAATTCTTTCGTAATCTGCAGAAACATCAGGACCCAGGCAACAATAAACCCATTACGAATGAGAGGCAGTGTCACCCGCCGCCAGGTTTCCCGAACGCCAAGCCCCAATGTGCGGGCCGTTTCTTCAAGGTTGGGCGTAATCTGCTGCAGCGCCGGCTCGAGTGATTGGAGCCCGACAGGGAGAAAATGCAGCACATAGGCGACGATTAAGACAATTGCCGTGCCATAGAAGAACGGCATCACATTGAGAAAGAGGACCAGCACGGCAAGTGCCGCCACTGGTCCCGGAAGGACATAGCCGGCATAGGCTGCCTGCAAACAACCGATGTTGAGCCAGGTTGGTTTCCGGCTTGCGAGATAAGCCAGCGGAAGGCCGATCAATACGCCGATTGTGGCGGCACAAGCAGCCAGGATGCCGCTGTTCCAGACGAACCCGAAGAAACGATTGTCGAGCGTAGCCTGGGCTTCGGGCGATAGACTCCATTGAATCAAAAGTGAAGCTGGGAGCGCGAAGGCCGCGCCGACGATCAATCCGAGGTAACCAGTGACAGCGACGGTGCCGAGCCAGCCATATTGGCGCCGTTGCGGAGCCCGGTATCGGCCGGTGGTTTGATAATACCGGCTCCGTTGTCGGAACCACCGTTCCGTGATCAGGAAAATCAGCGCAAGCCCGACCAGCAGGAGGCTCAAGATGCTTGCTGCGGCATTGTCCGACCGTCCGGTCATCTGCTGGAACACCGCATAGGTGAGCGTCTGGTAGCGAAGCAGAGACACGGCGCCGAAGTCCGACACGACGTACAAGATCACGAGCGCAACGCCGGCGGCAATCGAGGGGCGCATCAGCGGCAGCGTCACGCGCCAGAGGGTTGAGAGGCGGGAAACGCCGCTCACCCGTGCCACCTCTTCGAACGACACGTTCATACTGAGGAGGGCACTACGGCTCAAGAGATACACGAAGGGAAATGTATCCAGCGCCATGACGAGTGTCGCGCCCCAATAACTATGGGGAGAAAAGATTCTGGCCTGGGGACCGGCCACGAGTTGCCAGAGATACTCGACGGGGCCGCCGAATCCCAAAAGGTAGGAGTAGATGTAGGCCAACACGTAGGTCGGCATGGCTAATGGAAGGACCAAGGCGCCTTCCCACAATCGGCGACCGGGAAATTCCACGCGTGTAACGAGCCATGCAGTCGAGACTCCCAGGACCATCGTGATGACCGCAACACTCGCAGCTAACGACACGGTGTTGAACAACAGCTCGGGAATGCGGGTCGCCCACAAGCGGCTCCAGACAACCGGGTCGGCCGAGAGGGCTTGTGCCGTGACATAGCCGAGCGGGAGCAGGATGATTCCCGCACTGAGCATGGCAACGAGCTGCAGCGGCGAAACTAGTAGCTGGCGGATCGTGCTCACGAGGTCCTTTGAGTTTACCGGAGACCCGATTGTTCGATCAGAGCGAGCGTCGGCTCGCGCAGTTCGGCGAGCTTGGTGAGAGGAACCTGCGCAACACGGAAACTCTTTCGTTCCGCAAGCGCCGGGTCTGCCTTGACGTCCTGGTGGAGAGGATATTCCTTGTCGAGATCTGCGAATAACTTCTGTCCAGGTTGAGCGACCAAATATTCCACGAGCAGTTTGGCGCTCTCGAGGTGCTTGGTCGATGTGACGACACCGACCCCGGCGACGTTCATGATCGCCCCCATGCCGCCTTCTTGCTGATCGGGCATCAACACCGCGATCGGCGCGTTGGGCTGCGTGGCCAGATGTCGATAGACGTAGTAGTGATTCACAATACCCAGGGCGACTTGCCCCTTGGCGACGGCATCCACGATTTGCGAGCTTTTCTGGTAGACCTGGGTATTCGCATTGGTTTTGAGGCCTTGGAGAAACTGTCCGGTTTTTTCATTGCCATAGGTGGCACGAATAACCGACACGCCTGCTTGCAGATACTCGCTGCCGGAGTTTGGTATTGCAATCTTATCTTTCCACTTCGGATCGGCGAGGTCGAGGAGCGATTTCACTTGGTCCGGCTGTACCATTGTGCGGTTGTACACAATGACCCAGAATCGCCCGGAAAGCCCCACCCAAGCGTTATCCGGTGCTCGAAACTGGGCCGGGATGGTGCGTTCGACTTCCTGCATATGCAATGGCTGGAGGAGGCCGGCTGTTCGGGCCAACTCCAAGCTGCCGGCGTCGTTGGTGATCAGGAGATCGGCCGGCGTGCGGTCACCTTCAGCCTTGAGTCGATTGACCAATTCTGTCGTGCCAGACGACAAGAGTTCGATTTGAATGCCGGAACTTGCCGTAAAGGCGTCGAGGACCGGCTTGATAAGACGCTCCGAGCGCCCGGAGTAAATCGTAAGCGAGTCGGCGGCCTGAGCGGAAGGTACGAAAAACCCAGAGACGAGTCCGACAGTGAAGAGGAGAAGGAGACCTGTGAGTATCGTTCGGCGCGATGTGGGCTGAGAGTATACGAATGACATGAGGAAGCCTCCGTAGAGTTGAAATTGATAAGCTATCTCAAAATAGTACTAGAATAGGTCTGGTTCGTCAATTACGGCAGCGAGAACAAAGGCCGTAGAGCTCAAGGCGGTGGGTTTTGATGGTGAATCCGTTGCTGGTGGCCACTTCCTCCTGCAGCCGCTCGATTTCCTCGTTTTCAAATTCTACGATCTTTTCGCAGCCGGTACAGATGAGGTGATCGTGGTGGCCCTTGTGGGAAACATTGTCGTACTTTGTTTGAGAACCGAAGTGCCGGGCTTGTGCGAGACCGGCATCGCAGAACAGATTCAGCGTCCGGTAGATGGTCGCGAGCCCAAGATGAGGGTCGGCCTTCGCCAGCTGGTGATACATGGCCTCCGCGGTAATGTGCTCTTGCCGGAGAAAGGCGCTCAGAATCAATTCACGCTGGCGGGTGAATTTGAGGTGATGTTTGCCAAGATGCTCCTTCAGGGCTTCCATTTCTTTCATATGCTTATTTGCCATGACGGGCCTCCGATAGAATGTCATTAAAGACGAAACTGGCCGACTGGTCAAGGGGTGTCGTGCACGAACGGCACAGAGAGGGTCGAATTGACGGACATCTCCGGTGCTGTCTATAGTGCTCCTTTCACAAAAACGAAGCGATCGCGCGACTATCGGCATGCGGAAACCCAATCAGATCACGGTCGACCGGGCCCTTCTGCTCTACGTCCTGCATCTGGCGGAGCCCCACGGGCTACTCAGCGACGTCAAACTGCAGCAGCTGTGCTTTCTCTGTGAGTTGCAGATGTTCGGTAAGGGCTTCAAAGGCTTTCACTTTGAATTTTTTCGGTTTGCCTATGGGGCCTTCAGCAAGGATCTCGATAACGATCTGATGTCGCTGCGCCGGAAAGAACGGGTAGAGAACTTCACGTTGTCTGACCAGGCTCAGGAAGAGGTCATTCCGCTACTGGAGAAAGGCATTGAGGGGGTTGAGACGAACGAGAAGGTCGCAGAGATTCTGAAGGCGGTCGTGACGGTGTACGGGCCTCAAGATAGCGGGACGATCACCCAATCGGTTGAGTCAGTCGAACTGAGCACCCCTCAGCAACCGGAGTTCAAGATTCCGATCCGCGATATCGTGTTCCATACCACGCTCTTGGTGCCGTCTCGGATTGAGGTAGCGGCGGAGTTCACGTTGTCCGCCGCAAGCCTGTTGAAGCTTAATCAAGCGATGGGATACTGACACAGGCCAGGGGCCTGAGAATTTTGAATGTTGAATTCCGAATGTTGAGTTTTCCGCAAGAACTCAGGACCCCGACGACGCCTCTCGCCTAGAGGTGGTAGAGCTCTCCGTACTTCTTCTCTACATAAGACAAGAACGGTTCAGGGTCGAGGCTCTTTCCCGTCACGCGTTGGGCAAGGTGATCCGGCGTGAACATCCGGCCCCAGCGGTGAATTTTTTGCCCGAGCCAACGCTGGAGCACCATCAATTGTCCTGCCGCAATTTCATCCTCCAGATGCGGGATCTCCAGTTTGGCCTGCTCATAGAATTGAACGGAATACAGATTTCCGAGCGTGTACGTCGGGAAGTAACCGAAGGCGCCGAACGACCAGTGCACGTCTTGCAGCACGCCTTCCGCATCGTCGGAGGGGACGATGCCCAGGTATTCCTCCATTTTCTGGTTCCAGATTCCCGGCAAATCCCCTGGGCGAGTCCGCCCTTCGATGAGATCTTGCTCGATTTCGAAGCGCAACATGATGTGGAGATTATAGGTGAGTTCATCGGCCTCGACTCGAATCAGCGAGGGCTTCACGCGATTGATGGCTGCGTAGAATTGTTCTCCGTCGAGTCCGCGCAATTGATGATGAAACGTCTGCTGTAGCATGGGGTAAAAGAAACGCCAGAATGCCCGCGACCGGCCCACGCAGTTTTCCCACATCCGCGACTGGCTTTCATGAATGCCGAGCGAGACTGAATCGCCCAACGGTGTGCCGAAGTAGCGGGGGTCGAGCCCCTGATCGTATAGCCCGTGTCCTCCTTCATGGATACAACTGAACAGGCAGGATTGGAGATCGTGTTCGTGCACACGGGTCGTGATGCGCACGTCAGTCGGATGGAATGACGTCGTGAAAGGGTGTGCCGACAGGTCGAGACGCCCTCGTTCGAAGTCGTAGCCCATGGCGATCAAGATCATCCTGCCGAATTCCAGTTGGCGCGCCTGATCGTAGGTGTGAAATAAAATCGCATCGTCGATCTGAACCGAGCTCTGCTGAATTTTTTTGAGCAGCGGCACGAGACGCCCTTTGATCTGTTCGAACAACGGGCGCAATGCCGCGATGGTGGAGCCCGGTTCGTACACATCGAGCAGGGCATTGTACGGGGAGTCTTTGTAGCCGAGGTACTCGGCTTCTTCTCGCTTGAGCGAGAGAACCGTCCGGAGATTTGGGAGAAACTTCGAAAAGGCTCGATGTTCTTTTGCCTCCACCCATACTTGCTGGGCCAGCGAACATTCCCGGCTGAGCGTCATGACGAAATCGGAGGGCAGCTTCTTCGCGCGGTTATAGTCACGCCACACTTCGCGGAGCAACGATCGAGCGGGCTCGTCCCACCCATCCCCAGGGCTTTCACGGATCGCACCGGACTCTGGATCGACCCAGGTGGCGAGCAACCGTTCAATCTCCGGCGAGACGAACTTCTGATGTGCGATGCCTTGGAGCGTCGAAATCTGCTCGGCGCGGGCTTCGCCTCCGCCGGCCGGCATGTGGGTCTCTTGGTCCCACGAGAGGAGCGCCGCTGCGCTGTTAATGCGCTGGATCTCCAAGAGTCTGGTGGTCAAGGCTTCCACAGTCTTCAGGGTTTTCACAGTAGAGTATTTCCTTCAGCCCGCATTATTCACGAAGACTTCTACTACAACCGCCGATACGAAAATCAAAACGTATTGCGGTATTCTTTCTTCGCGCCAGGATCATACAAAGGGCGCTCGACCTCGCAAGCGCGGTGACGACGCACCTGACGGCGGGCGGGCTCGCCGCTCGGTCGGCCAACATACTGTTTCAAGTATGCCTCCCTCCCTCACCGCTCCGCGCGCCCGTCTCGCGTGGCGTCTCGGCGGTTTCGTCACGAACCCTCGTGAATAATGCGGGCTAGGAACCGTCATGCTATGATCGCGCCGAATTGCATCCTCTTATGTAGTGTACGCAACGAACCATCCGTTTTCAAACCCATAGACGCTTAGAACGATGAATAGACTTGTCGCGGCTGATATCGAGACCTATGCCCAGGCCCACTCCATGCCGAAGTCGGACCTCTGTCGAGCCTTGCGGGAAGAGACTCAGCGACGCATGGAGGCTCCGCAGATGATCGTGAGGCCGCT
>CBDDRH010000190.1:0-14178 GCA_965233025.1 uncultured bacterium | reverse complement strand
CTCGGCTTCGACCCACCGCGCGCGCGGGTAATCGTCGACGGCGAGGCGTTCGAATTCGGCGATACCAGCCCGGTGGACGGTCGGCGCTACCTGCGCCACGGCGATGTTGTCCATGTCGCCGACGACCTGGTGTTCTTCCGTCTCGGCGGACCGTTACATAGCTGGGCGCGACGCAAGTCGAGCGAGTCCAGTCCCGCCGTGGTGGCATGGATAAGTAGGCGGCTGGCGCTTTCACGCGAGCAGGCTAAGAACGTGGGTATGGTAGGACGTCGGCTCGATCGCGCGTTGAAGAGGCTCACCGATAAAGGAATTGTACGGCGGTCACAGATATTTCACCTCTTGGAGGATTTCTCGAGCGAGGCGCTCGTATTGCTTTTGACGAAGCAGCAACGCGCGCAGCACGGGGCGCGATTGAATCTGCTGAAACGACAGCTTGCGGCGTATGTGAAGAACAAGGTTGTCAAGACGGTACTGACGGGGCGGGATCTTCAGGCCATGGGGTTGCAGCCTGGACCACAGTACAAGACTGTCTTGGGGAAACTATTGGACGCGCGAATCGATGGAATAATCACAACCGAGGCGGACGAACGCGCGCTTGTAGAGAAACAACTGTGAGCGCGCGTTGCGACCGGCTAATTTAATGAAGTAATAGAAAGAGAGACTTCGTTCGGCAGCAAGAGTGTCACGTTTGCCTGGTGCGTGGGGTCCGGTTGAATGAGGGCAAATAGCGGCACTGGCTGAGGTACCTTGCTCGGCGGCAAGGCCAGGAGAACCGGAAAGTCGAGCAGCGGCGACACCGTCGTCAGACTGGCCAGGCGCAGCCGAAAGGCCATCAGCACGTCGCGCAGCCGACTGGTTTGATCTTCTTCGGAGAGTGATTGGTTCGTGACGATTCCTACTTCCCAGAGCGGCCGGGTGATCGTGACAGGAAAGGTGATGCCGAGCTCCAGAGCGGTCGACGTCACGTCGATCAAGTTCCCGGCCTGAATTGCCGCTTCTCGGTCGCGAATGGTTGGAGGCAGAACAGTGCGCTCCAACAACTCTTGTCCATCCACTTGCTCTTGTGGGAGAGGCTCTTGAGGCTGGAGAGGCTCGCTCTGCGCGGAAGGCGTCAGCTCAAGTTCTCCGGCAATGGAAGGAATAGGATCTGCGACGTCTGTGTGAGGCAAGGCCTTCGCGATACCGTCGTAGACCGCTCGGGCTGAAGCAGACCAGGCCTCATTGAACGGGCGGCCTGCGAAGGCCGCGTCGGCGGCTTTCTTCTCGTCGTGGGTCAGAGCTTTGGGTGATGGTGTGTTAGTCATGGTACATAAAGTAAGCCGGTTTGATGAGATGTCAAGGGCTGATGTATATGAGGCCGACTCGGAAATGATTATTCCGGCAGCGGTTTGCCCTTGGTCTCCGGTGCAAAGATTAAGACCACTAATCCTACCAGATAGATCAGCGCCACCGTACTCGCAGCGCGTCCGAACGAACCCAGCGTGGTCACCAGCCAGCCGGTCAGAAATGGTGCGGAGGATGCCAGCACACGCCCGGCATTGAAGCAGAAGCCGGCTCCGGTGGCCCGCAGCCTGGTAGGGAAGAGCTCGGGGAGATAGATGGGAAATCCGCTGAAAATGCCGTTGTTAAAAAACCCCAGCAGCGGCAGCAATATCAAGACGCCGGCATAGCTCGTCGGGAACAGATATGTAATCGGCAACATCACGACGCTGCCGATGCACATGAAGGCGAAGACAGGTCAACGGCCGAAGCGATCCGCCAGCGGGCCGAAGCTGAGATAGCCGAAGATGGCGCCTGCGTTGAGAGCCATGATGGCGTAGCTCACGTAGGCTGACGAGGCGGCGCTTTCTAGCCCTTTCATCTCCTGAAGTTCGCGAATAAGCGTGGGTGCCCAGTTTGTCGCCCCCCACAAGCCAAAGACGGCAACGAATGCCAGCGCTGACCCTACGATGGTTGACCGTCGTAAGGGGGGATGAAAGATGTCGGTCATGTGTGTGGTACCGATCGTCGTGTCCCGGTTGTGGGCTTTTGCCCAACGGTCCGGTTCCTTCACATGCCAGCGGACCAGCAATGACACAAAGGCCGGGAGCACGCCGATCACAAACATCACCCGCCAGCCATACCCCTTTAAGAGCAAATTGAACGACGCAGCAAGGAAGAACCCGACCGCCCAGGCCGATTGGAGAATGCCGGCGGCCTTTGCTCGTTTCTCTTCCGGCCAGGTTTCAGCGACGAGCGCCGCGCCGGCTGCCCATTCCCCTCCGATTCCAAGCGCCGTCAGAAAACGATAGATGGCCAGGTGCCACCAGTCCTGCGACAGCGCGGCAAGTCCGGTGAAGATGGCATAGATGAGGATCGTGATGATGAGGGTCTTGGTGCGTCCGATACGGTCCGCGACCACGCCGAAGCATATCCCGCCAATGGCCCAGCCGATGAGAAAGATAGAGAAGATGATCCCGCCGTACCAGCCGACTTGCTCAGAAGAGACGGTTTCGCCGGGGGATTGAAGTAAATCATGCAGCGCCGGATGGAGGACGATCGCGTAGATTGTCGCGTCCATCGCGTCGAAGACCCAGCCAAGCCAGGCGATAAACAGGACCAGCCACTGATAATGGGTAACACCGTGCCGCCAGGATTGGGTGTGAGTCGGCAAGATACAGTTCCACGATCAAGTCCACGAGATGGACCGGACAGACCTGACAACCAGACAAACCGTTCCGTGCCGCGCCAGGCTAGAGTTGTTCGAGAGAGGAGTCAAGGTGAAGCCTTCTAAAGCCTCATGCTATAGTCCTTCGCCATGGCACAAATCGACTTCTATCGGGTGTTAGGGGTCTCGCGCGACGCGTCCGACGACGCAATCAAGAAGGCCTACCGGAAACTGGTTTTTCAGCACCATCCCGACCGCAATCCCGACAGCGCACAGGCCGAACCGAAGATTCGTGAGATCAATGCGGCCTACGAGGTTGTCGGCGATCCTGAAAAACGTCGGAGTTATGACCGGCTCACTTGGGGAGAGGAAACGGCGCGGGATGAAGCGGCCGATCCAGCCGTCATCCTCGACGAGATGGAGAAGAAGCTCTTCGATGAAGGGCGCAAGGAAGTGTTCGCGGTGTTGATGAAAGACGTGAAGCGAATCAAAGCCGAACTCGCCGTGGTTCGTGAGCGGACCGTGGCGGATCAAGGGTACGACACGTTCAAGGAAGCAATCATTCGGGAGCGGGCATCGGAGGTGATGGAAGAGCTGGTCACGGCTGAGATGGAGGGGCGCAAACAGCGGCTTGTTGAAGTGGCCACGGAGATGTTGCTGTCCCAAGACGTGGTCAAACGAGGGGATGAGGGAGGCGTCAGATCGCTACGTGGACAGCTTGAGGACGTATTCCGTAAAGGACGGATGAAGGGTTTTTCCGCCGCGCTGGAGTTGTTCTATGAAAGACGTTAAACGTGAGACGTGAAAGGTAAACGGTTATTCGTGGTGTAGATGTGCGGGCTATTGAGGACAGGGCGGTGATCGAGTGGTTGCTGACCCGTCCTGAAAGGAACGTCGAGCGATGATTGCAGCACTCAGAACGACCGGGGTGCGAACCAAGGTACCGCGAGGCGCCTGGTTGGCGCTCACGAGGAGAACGCAGCGTCTCATCCGCCGTGCATGTATTGCGACGGCGTTGCTGGCGACAATAGCCGTCGTAGCTCAGCCGGTTCACGCCGCCGGCGGAGGTCAGACGAAGTTCCCGCGCATACCGACGCAGTTCATCGCGGCGTTAGGCGATCCAGGTGCGACTTCCGGGAGCGGCGCGCAATCGTGGGGTCTGTGGCCGCTGGACCCGGGTCCTCGGGGCGTCGAGCTGAACCGCTATCAACGGTTGAAGGACGCAGGTGGCGTCGCCCCGGCGCGCTGGAAATTCGACGACACCGACTGGTGGCTGGAGGAACACGGGTTGATCATGGAGCAGCCAATCTTTCCGCTCCCTCCCGGCAAATACCTGGTCACGGGCGCCCGCGACGTGACGGCCGTGCTGACCATTCATCCCGCCGACAAGAATGGTGATAGACGCTGGGAGATCGATAAAGGCGCGACGCTCTACGACGTGACGCACCTGGCCTGCCGCTCCGCGCGCTATACACCGGCGGCGGTGGGTGGCTCGTGCTCACCGGCCAACGCGCCGAAGACGGCGTTTCCCGTTGCGCCAGGGGGAGTGATGCCTCCGGTCGCAGGCTGCACGAAGCAGGACTATGCGGTGCTCATCGTGAGAGGCGTGGGCGTGGAAGACTGAACGCCGGTGGCGCTCCGACCCTGGTCGCCGCCGTATTTACACCTGCCGCGAATAACCCTGTGGATCCGTTTCCGTGCTGGTCACCGAGGCAATGACCGCTTTCGATCCATAGCAGAAATTTGATTTGAGGTGGATTGGACTATACCTCTGACGTTGCAAGTTCTGCCAAGAACTATAGAACTTCTTAGAAAGGCCGAGTCCGTTTTGGATGACATGAAGGCCCAACAAGCGCTCGGAGCCGACCTCGCAAGCTCGGCGGCTCAAGCGAAACGTTATTGCTACAGGGCTGAGGACCGCTTTATGGCGGTGCGATCTCGGCGCCGAACTTCCGCACATGGCCGGATGCTGACGGTCGCAAAATGGCCATGTACCGACTGTTTTGAGGAAAGCGAATTGCCAATCTCACCGGGCTCAAATTTCAAGATTTTAGAGATAGGCAATCCTTAAGGTTTTGTGGACAGTCTGACGTTCTGGGCAATGACCGTCCGGTCATTGCCCACACAGCGGTAAATTAGGCTGGTTTTTCAGTGCGGACAGTACCACGGAGGATTATCTCTTCGCAGGCCCCGCCTTGCGGTTTGCTCAGCCCCCCTCCTAGAATGGGGCCTCCTTGGATCGTTGCTGGTTGAAGGCCTTGCATGGATATCGCGCACATTTCGACCGCAGCGGAACTACTAGCGATTGAGCACCCCCACTTTGGCAGAATTCAGAGCCAGGGATTTCTCAAGACAAGATTCGGCATCTTAACAAGTACAAACAGGAAAGCGATCGCCCTAGAGGACTATAGTTCCGGCAAACGTCAGATCGTTGCGCTCGATATAGATCCAGGAGATTTCATGGTGACCATTGCCAGTTCCTTTGTGCTGGTGACCATGAAAGAGGGAGCCAGTAGGCCTCCGGTGATCCTCAAGAATTGGAAGAAGGTGGGTCCGTACAAAGGGTCAGGAGGCACGAAGTTCTCAGGCGCCGTCAACACGTATATGGATTCGGACGGCTTGAAGTGGAAGCATCGATTCAACAGGTCCCCCGATAAAGACGAGTTAATTGGATTCGGGAGCAAAGGAACGAAAATTCTCGTCATTACACTTGAGAACTTACGTTGAGCCTCAAAGTTGAGTGGAGCAACCGAGCGGTTTACGTCTTTGAAAGCGGTCCCGCGACAAACTTTCCCGCCTGCATCACTCCGATAATCCTGCTGCGGTCTCGTAGCAGGTCGATTCGCCGGAGAGGATTGCCCTCAAACACGAGGAGATCCGCCAGTTTCCCTTTCTCGATCGTTCCCACCTGGTCCTGAATCCCAATCAATCGCGCGGCGGCGGAAGTCGAGGCGAGAATCGCCTGCATCGGGCTCATTCCGAAAGTGACCATCCGTTCAAGCTCCTGGGCATTCTCGCCGTGGAAGTTGAAGGGCGTTCCCGCGTCCGTCCCCATCGCAATCTGGATGCCGTCCTGTAGCGCATTCTTGAAGCTCGCTTGATGGCGCTTCGTCATGGATTTGGCTTTGTCCAAGGCGCTTTCTGGAATACCGCATCCGAGTCGGCAAGCGGCAGTGGTGGCCAGCGCGGAGAGTGTCGGCACCATGAAGACGCCCTGCTGTTTCATCATGGCCGCGGCTTCTTCGTCCATGAGTGTGGCGTGCTCGATCGAATGCACTCCTGCGCGAACGGCATTCTTCATTCCCGACGATCCGTGGGCATGGGCGGCGACTTTCCGCCCAGTTCGCTGCGCTTCGTCCACGGCTGCCTGAAGTTCTTCCACAGTCATTTGTGCCTGATCCGGCGAGGTGCCTGGCGTCAGGACGCCGCCAGACGCAATGACTTTAATAACGGCAGCCCCGGCGGCAATTTGTGCTCGCACAGCGGAACGGACTTGCTCGGTTCCTTCCACTTCCTGACCGATAAACCTGGCATGGCCGCCGACCATGCAAATCGCCAGGCCTGCTCCGACAATACGAGGGCCAGGAACGAGTCCTGCGTCGATAGCCCGTTGCAGGGTAAAGATAGAGTGGTCACGCGATCCTACGTCGCGCACGGTGGTGAAGCCTGCTTCCAAGGTCTGTCTTGCCGCCTGGCTCGATTTAAGTAAGGTCAGGGCGGGCGTCTCTTTGGCGATGGCGTCGACGACGTCCGGTTCGGCTCCGAGGCTGAGATGCACGTGACAGTCGATCAGGCCTGGTAATAGCGTGAGTCCTCGGCCATCGATCTTCGTTGCTCCACGGGGAATGGAAAGGTCTCGATCCGGTCCGACGGCGGCAATCGTGGTCCCACGGATGACGACCGTGGCCCGTTCGATTGTCCGACCGGTCCCGTCGATGACGCGCACTAAGTGAATGGCAAAAGACTTCATGATGGTGTATCGAAGGGCAGGGTGATGGTGTGGTCTCTCACATCGGTAACGGTATAGCTGCGGCCTTCTCCGCGGGAGTGGGATCCGGCTGCATATGATCTGCCAGCGTCAGAGCAAAGAACAAGTATGCGACCATCGCGATAAGAGCAAAGGCCACGGCGGCGAGCATCCAGAGTGACGGGGTATTTTTCACGCGATCGATATCCTCTGCCGTCAGGATGCTTTGCGGCTATAAACCCGTGCGGCGGCCTGGAGTGCGACCCCGGGGGTGGAGAGCGCACCGCCTCGGACAAAAATTTCTTCCAGCGCGTTGAGCAGGGTCAAGACGTGAGCTTCGGTCGATGATTCACCCATCAAGCCGATACGCCAGACCTTCCCCTTGAGTGGGCCGAGCCCGCCGCCGATTTCAATGCCATAGGTCGAGAGCAAATTCGTGCGTACATCGGCTTCAGGAATATGAGAGGGGACTGTGACACAGGTCAACATCGGCAGTCGATGTCCTATTGGAGGAAGGGGAGAAAGCCCGAGTTCGGTCAAGCCAGCGATCAAGGCGTCGCTATTCAGCTGATGGCGAGCGAAGCGGGCGGGCAATCCCTCTTCTTCGACGAGCCGCAACGCTTCGCGCAGAGCATAGAGCATGGAGATCGGAGCCGTGTGGTGGTAGGCCCTGGCGTCTTCGGCCCAATAGTCCGCGATCAAGGCCATATCCAAGTACCAACTCTGGCAGGGGGTGCGCCGGGCTTTGATGGCGGCCAACGCGCGGTCGCTGAGGCTAAAGGGAGACAAACCGGGTGGGCAGCTTAAACATTTCTGCGTGCCGCTATAGCAGACATCGATGTCCCAACGATCGATCTCGACCGGTGCGCCTCCCAGAGAGGTCACAGCATCAACGACGAAGAGTGTGTCATGGTCGCGGCACAGGCGGGCGATTGGCTCAAGTGGCTGCCAGGCGCCGGTCGAGGTTTCGGCATGCACGATGGCCACGGCTTTGACCGGGCCGGATCGACGCAAGGCCGCAGCAATCGCCTCTGGCTCTATGATCTGTCCCCAAGGGGCTTCAATCCGGACGGCTTTCCCGCCGCAGCGTTCAACAATAGTTGCCAGGCGTGTGCCGAACATGCCATTGACTCCGACGATCACCGCATCGCCTGGCTCAACGATATTCACGATGGACGCTTCCATGCCGGCTGACCCGGTGCCGGAGACCGCGATGGTGAAGCGGTTCTCGGTCTGAAAGACGAAGCGCAGCGAGGCTTGGATATCGTTCATGATCCCAAGAAAAGCCGGGTCCAGGTGGCCAACTAAGGGGGTCGAGAGGGCATGGAGGACTCGAGGGTGTACCATGCTCGGCCCTGGACCAAGAAGCAGCCGGCGTGGGGGGGTGAAGTTCTGAACAGGCATATCACTCCACATATGAGAGAAATGGTAACTACTCAGGTGTTCAGGCTGAAGGCCGAAGGCTATAAATGAGATCGCAGAGCACGAACCAAAGCCATTCAACACCTTCTCGGCTTCTACGACCTCGGGTTAACGCAGAGATGAATCCTTGTGCGCAAGAAACCCAACTCCTATAAGCCTTCAGTCTATCTACCTGAGCAGCTACGAGACATGCAGTATAGCGGAGTGTGGTCGCCTTCAGCCACGGGTATTCTAAGCGGTTTCCGTCTACACCTAGCCACTCCGGGGGATATCGAGAGAGAAAAACAGCATGTTATAGTTCGAACGATCATGGAATCAGCCGTTGTGTCTCTCAACGATGGGCAGCAGTCCAAGTCCTGGTGGCGCGCCACGGATGCGCCGCCGACGATCGGGGTCTATTCTGGGCGGTTTTCGCCCATGGTCACGCTGTTATGCGCGCTCTTTCTCACGGTGGCTCTGGGGACGGTGGTCGGGCTATCGACATCGGGATCCAAGCTGGACCGGATCGAGTCACCTGAACAAGCGCTCAGTCTGATGGTCAGTCGGACCAGGGATGTGCAGGAAGGACTCCTGCGTGTGCCGCGGTGGGAACAACAGCTCTTGGCCTGGACCTCCGGAGGCGACGAGGCTGAACGGGCGCATGAGATTGAATGGTATCGAGAGCTGGCGAAGACCTCTGAAGACCCGTTGGTGCCACTTCAGTTGGCGATTCTCCAAGCCGAGGCCGGCCATGTGTCTCAGGCGCTCCTCTCCGCACATGAGTGGAGCAGGGCAGATGATCCGCTCCCTCAGTTTGCGGATCTTGTGGTGGCCGCGTATGGCGAAAGCCCGGTCGATGATCCTGACCGGTACGTCTTGCGGCAAGCAGAAGTGGCAGAGGTATTGCCCGCCGGCTGGTTTTATGATCGCCTGGCTGAACGCTTGGCGCAACGCGCCAACAATGCCGCGCTCATGGCCAGTATTCAGGAGCAGGCCGCTGTGCGTGTCGATCGCCAGTTCGCCCGGTCGAATCGCGTGACGCTCGTTGAACTCGGCGCGATGGCCGTCGGCACCGTGGTGTGCGTGTTGCTCTGGTTCAGACGGAACGAACCATCCAGTTTCATTCGGCTGCATGAGCCGGGCGTGCCACCGCCATGGCCTGGTGGCATCGGCGCGGCGGTGTTGCTGCGCGGCGGGGCGATCGGTGCGATGCTCACGGGGCTGTTGTTGATGTATGCGCCACCCGATAATGTCTCGCTCCGAGCGCTGGCCATTCCGTTGACGAATGTGCCGGTACTCCTCTTAGCCTACTGGTATCTCTTCCGGCCGTCCGGGATGACGTTCGATGAGGGATTCGGATTGAAAGTCGGATGGGCCCGTGCCGGCCGTCTGGTGGTTGCGGTGTTGGCGGTGGTGGCAGCCGGTTTGTGGGGAGGGTGGGTGATGGATCGGTTGTCTGAACCGTTCCATCTCACCAGTCACTGGGTCGAATGGTTCGACGCAGATCTCGTCTGGGCCACGCCGTCCATGACGGCCGTCAGTTTAGTCGAATACGTGGTCTTTGCGCCCCTATTCGAAGAACTCGCGTTTCGTGGATTGCTGTTTGCGATCCTCCGCCGCAAGTTCAGTTTTCTGCCGGCTGCACTGATCAGCGCAGGCATCTTCGGCATTGCCCATGGCTATGGATTGGTAGGATTGTTGAGCGTGTGTTGGAGCGGCGTGCTCTGGGCTTGGATCTACGAGAAGACCGGAAGCCTCCTGCCAGGAATTCTTGCCCATGCAATCAACAATTTACTGGTGTGCTTAGCAGTAATGGCCCTCCTCCGCTAATCGGGCGGTGAAACTGACTTCCAACGTCGTTCTCGGCTCGACGGAATCCTCAACGTACCGATTGGATTCTCGGAGAGCGGAAGTACTGGAGGGGTTTTTCCGTTCGCCAAGATCCATGGTACGGGCGAACGGCCCCACGAAGTGCGGTCGGTACCTCCTCCGGTTTTGACTCGCCTGCGGCCTAGTTGGATGACCGTTTTGACAAGCCTGCGCCCTTTTCCGTCTCTGATTCGATCATTGCTAGCGCCTCGTATAAGTCTGGGTGTTTGAAAGTGTAGCCCAGTTCTGTTCGAAGTTTGGCGGTGCTGATTCGTTTTCCCGATGAGCGGTCTTGTTTAACCGGTGTCGCTGCTACGCCCCATCGTTGCTGCGCAGTTGCGCAGATTTCACTCCAAAGATAAGGTGTGCCATCGCTGACGTTGTAGGCCTCGCCGGGTTTCCCGTGCTCGAGCGCTGCGAGGCAGATCGAGGCCAAGTCTTCGACGTGAATGAGATTGACGTATTTGCGCGAGGAGGTAACGCGGCCGCTTCTGATCCAGTCGATGGGATTGCGGCCTGGACCGTAAATTCCGGCCACACGGAGGACGATGACGCCATGATGTTCGCGCAGATATTCTTCGCCCTGCACGCGCGACTTGGTTAGGTCGATCTGGGCGGATTCGTCAATCCAGGATGGAGGATATTCGGTGGAGTGATTGGGCACCTCATAGGCGGACGTGCTTCCTAGGATGACAACACGTCGAGGTGGCGCGTCGAGCGTGCGCGCGAAGACCTGTACCTGCTCTAGCGGCGTGGCGGGAAAGCACCAGATAAGATCGGCGCCCACAGGAATGCTCAGCCAGGTCGAGGGCTGTTCCAAATCGAATCTCAGGCATTGTTCAGAAGGGATGCCTGCGAGATTGTTCAGGGGATTTCTGCTGGTGGCATGGACAGCCCTCCCTTGCGAGGTTCCCATTCTGAGCAACACATGTCCTGTGTAGCCGGATCCCAACACAATGAGCGGTGATGCTGCCTGTCGTGTCACTCGATCCCCCTCATCTGTAAAGCTGGGGCATCTTTTCACAGTCGCATATAATGGTACAACTGTTGCTTTCTTAAGGAATTCGAATGAGAATGCCCCATATGAAATCCATTGCGTCAGTGCTGTCGATCATTGCCCTTGGATTCGGACTCTGGGGCTGCCCAAGCAGTGGGGGCGGTGGGGGTAGTACCTCAGCCTTTGTGGTGTCGACGACCGCAGCCGATTACGGTGTGGTCGACAACGTCTATACTTCGACCCTCGCGACTACAGGGGGAACGGCTCCATTCACCTGGACTCTGTTCGGCGGTGCCTTGCCGACCGGCTTGGCTCTCGATCCAGCCACAGGGGCTGTGAGTGGCACTCCTGTGGCACCCGCAGGGAATTTCAATGCGACATTCTCTGTGACGGACAGCGCAGGTCAGACCGCGACCGGCTCAGTGCTGTTTGCCATCCATACCCGGACGGATCGTGTGTCAGTCGACAGTAGCGGTACGGCAGGAAATGGCGCGAGCACCGAACCGGTTATCAACAGCACAGATGGGCGCTTCATAGCTTTCACGTCGCTGGCCGCTTTGACAGCCCTTCCAGGAGGCAGCGGTTCTCAGATTTTTTTGCATGATCGTCAAACAAGTCTGCCCAGTTTAGTTTCCAGAGATAATCTTGGCAGTGCCGGCAACGGTGCGAGCAGTCAGCCTGCGATAAGCGCCGACGGTCGTTTTGTCGCCTTCACGTCCGTTGCGACCAATCTAGCGCCCATTCCTGGGGCCATCGGCTCTCAAATTTTTTTACGCGATATGCAGAACAACACGACCACACTTGTATCGCGGGACGCGGTCGGCAACGCAGGTAACGGGACCAGCAGCCACCCTACGATAAGCGCCGATGGTCAATTTGTCGCCTTCACATCGGTTGCGACCAATCTAGCGTCTATTATTGGCGGTAGCGGTTCTCAGATTTTTCTCCGGGACACTGTCGGCAATGCGACTACCTTAGTGTCGCGAGAGATAGGGGGTAATGCCGGCGACGGCGCGAGCAGTCAGCCCACGATAAGCGCCAACGGTCAATTTGTCGCCTTCACATCGGTTGCGACCAATCTAGCGTCTATTATTGGCGGTAGCGGTTCTCAGATTTTTCTCCGGGACACTGTCGGCAATGCGACTACCTTAGTATCGCGAGAGGTAGGGGGTAATGCCGGCAACGGCGCGAGCAGTCAGCCCGCGATAAGTGCCACGACTGGTCAATTTGTCGCCTTCACATCGTTGGCTACCAACTTGGCAGTCATCCCTGGGGGTAGTGGCTCTCAAATCTATCTTCGCGACACTCAAGGGAATCAAACGAGCCTTGTATCAAAGGACAATAACCTTCCCGCTAACGCTGGAAATGGTGCAAGTGGTGCTCCTGCAGTCGTCGGAGACGGCGGGTTCGTTGCTTTTGCCTCAGTAGCATCAACTCTTGCCTCCGGAGCTAATGCCGGTTCGCAAGTGTACGTGCGAGCGCTACCATAACGCTCCTGCTCAACGAAACGTCTTCATGATTGGCCCGGGCAACTGTAGTGGAGCACAGTCATCTGTGCATGATAACATTCAGTGGCATGCCGCTTTCTCGATTTCATCCTCTCATTGCTGAATGGTTTCAATCGTCTGTCGGCACACCCACCGATGTCCAAGCTCAGGCTTGGCCGGCCATTCAATCGGGGGCTGATGTGCTGATTGCCGCGCCGACCGGCTCCGGCAAAACGTTCGCCGCCTTTCTCTCCTGCATCGATCACCTTTTCCAACAAGCCCTGGTCCGTGAACTCGACGACCATACGCAGGTGCTCTACGTCTCGCCGCTGAAAGCACTCAGTAACGATATCCAGAAGAACCTACAGCAGCCACTCGCTGAAATCGGTACCGCGGCGTTGTCTGCCGGGCTCTTGATGCCGGAACTTCGTGTGCTGGTCCGCACCGGCGACACGCCGATGACGGAGCGTCAGCAGATGCTCAAACGGCCGCCTCATATCCTCGTCACCACGCCGGAGTCGCTCTACATCCTCCTGACCGCGGAGAAGAGTCGCCGAATACTACAGACGATCCGGACCGTCATCGTCGACGAAATCCACGCCGTTGCGCCGAATAAGCGCGGCGCCCATCTGGCTCTGTCGTTGGAGCGGTTGGAAGCGCTGACGCTCATAAAGCCTCAACGAATCGGGCTCTCCGCGACACAACGGCCAATCGAAACCGTAGCCCGGTTTCTGGTCGGCAATCGTGAACCTTCAGCCTGCACCCCTTCTCCCCTCACGGTTCCCTGCATCATCATCGACGTGGGCCACAAGCGTGAGATGGATCTGGCCGTGGAAGTGCCGAAGGATGAACTCAGCGCCGTGGCCACCAACGCGATTTGGGCCGATGTCTACGATCGCGTTGCCGACCTGGTTCGGCAGCATCGCTCGACGTTGGTTTTCGTCAATACGAGACGCCTCGCCGAACGAGTGTCGCACTCCCTGGAAGAACGGCTGAAGGACTTAGGCTCCGACGTCGTTGCGGCGCACCATGGCAGCCTCTCGCGCCACCTTCGCCTGTCGGCTGAAGCCCGGCTCAAGAGCGGCAAGACGCGCGTCGTCGTCGCCACGGCCTCGTTGGAACTCGGCATCGATATCGGCGCTGTGGATCTCGTCTGTCAGATCGGATCGCCCCGCGCGATTGCCACGTGTCTGCAGCGGGTTGGCCGGGCTGGTCACTGGATCAAGGCGATCCCCAAGGGCCGTCTCTTTGCCATGACGAGGGATGACTTGCTCGAATGTGCGGCGCTGATGCGTGCAATTCGAACAGGAACCCTGGATCGCATTGCCGTGCCGCCGGCTCCGCTCGATATTTTGGCACAGCAGATGGTCGCAGCAGCGGCGACGCAGACCTGGCAGGAAGACGAGTTGTTCGACCTGTGCCGACGGGCCGACCCCTACAGGGCAATGACGCGTTCGGAGTTTGATCAGATCCTGCGGATGTTGGCCGATGGAATTGCGACCAATCGCGGGCGAGGTCTGGCCTATCTGCATCACGATCGGATCAATCACCGCATTAAAGGTCGGCGTGGAGCGCGGCTTGCGGCGATCACGTCCGGCGGCGCCATCCCGGATACGGCAAACTACGCCGTGGTTGCGGAGCCTGAAGGCACGGTCGTCGGATCGGTGGATGAAGACTTTGCGGTCGAGAGTTTGGCCGGTGACATCATGTTGCTGGGCAACACGTCCTGGCGGATCAAGGGTGTGGAGATGGGCAAGGTGCGGGTGGAAGACGCCCATGGCGCACCACCCAACATTCCCTTCTGGCGCGG
>CBDDRH010000189.1:0-10564 GCA_965233025.1 uncultured bacterium | reverse complement strand
GCTGGCCACTACTGCTCATGCTGGCGGAACATGGCCATGATGGTCGACCAGAACTTCGACCTCCCCTTACCCCTCCTTACGAAGGAGGGGAACAGATAGCGAGCCGAGAAGTCAGAAGGATAATTTTGAGATAGGTTCTAGTCTATTTGGTCTATCCGGTCTGTCTGGTTGGCCCAGGCAGCCGCAATAGGCTATGCGCCTTCGGCGCGCACCATCAGCGCGTGCGGAAATGGATGCGCACGGTGAGTTCCCCATCGATTGGCTCATCGCCTTTCATCTGGGGATCGAAGGTCCATTTGTTCAACGCAGCCATACCGGCGATGGTGAGTTCACGATGCTTGGCCGGCTCCAACACCACTACCGCCACCGTCGCATCTTTAGAGACCAACATACGCGCTTTCATCCAATCGTCGAGTTCTTTGCCGTCTAAAGCAGCTGGAATAGCCGGCCAGGGAGTGGCTTTGGGAACCGGTCCAAGCTGTTGATCCTTGTTGAGCGGCAGACCATGGACATGGACCTCAGGTAATTCCAGCACATCTTCCCGATGGTCGTCCTCATGTGTGGCCTCATCACCAGCCACCGCATACGCGGAAGCAGGCAGGAGACACACAACGAACATGCATACCTGAGCAACCCAAGAAACTTTCCGCACAACAAGGCCCCCTAGTCGTCTTAGATGTAGGTCTAGGTTCAGGCTAAGAAGAGATATTCCCATCTTGCCTGAACCTTGACCTTGACCTCAACCTGGTACTTCTCAGAAGAACCACTGTCCACGGAAGAAGAACGAGCGCGGCATCCCTGCGTGCGCGACACCCAGACCGATGCTCCCGTGCCCATCATTGATGAAATATCTCTCATCGAGCAGATTCACCACATCGAATCCGAGAAGAAACTTCTGGCCGTCCCACGGGAGCGGTATCACGTGCGTAAGGGATAGATTGTAGGTCGTGTACGAAGGCATATGGCTGGAATTTGTTTTGGCACCCTCTTCTGCCGTACGCAACCCGGATGCAAACAGCATCTGTCCGGTGAAGGTTGTCCGCTCCAAGAAACGATAGGCGACCACCGCAGAACTCGTCACAGTCTGCGAGTGATCGCAAAACACCCCGCCTTTCGAGTTGATGTCGGCAATTTCCTCCCCATGGAGGAGAAAGTGGCCCGATTGCAGACCGTACCCTTTACATTGCCCCCAGGCCACATTGCCACGCGCTGTCAAGTTGTCCATGAGCTGAAGTTTCAGGGCTCCATCGATACCCCTTGTCCAGCCCCGTTCAAAGGCGAAATAATTCAACAAGGGTGTCGTCCCAAACTGGTGCGCATCGGACATATAGTCGGCGAGCTTGTAGTAGCCGGTCAGTTGTACGGTCGCCCAGCGTGAAAGGGCGTGGTAGCTGCCGACCTCGAAGTAATGTGCCCGTTCAGCTCGAACCGTATTATTCGTCGTATCTTCCGGCTCCGCCTTTGTTCCGGCGGTATTGAGCTTTGCAAAGGAGATGGCTTCAAGATTCGGCGGCGTAAACTGCCGCCCATAGAAGACATGGAATACATTCGCCTGATCGGCCTTGTAGGTGATACCGACCCGTGGGCTGACCTGCGCCTCATTGCGCTGATACTGCACCACATCGGCTCGCACGCCCAGGTTGAACGTCCATCGATCGTTCGGACTCCACTGATCCTGAACCCAAAATTCCTGGCGCCAACCGATCAGACGATTGGTCGCATCCAGACTTAGCACATTCCCTGTTGGATTGCCTGCTCCGTCATCCGCGAATGTGTACAGCCTCGTCTTGTTTACCGTCTCGGTCCGATCGATCTGAAATCCGGCTTTGATCACATGTTCTTTGTTTGGGATATACGTGTGATCCAGTCTGACTCCGCCCGAATAAGCGGTCCGATCTTGGTCCGACGCGGAAAACGGCTCTGCCGGATCTTCGGTGTAAGCCAGTGCGTTGAACGGGTCTGTCGTAAACTTAGCCCGCGTGTGGCGAACATATCCGGAAAGGTTGAAAAAGTTGGCGCTATTCACATCGTGCCGCCAGACCATGTGCCCGTATTGATTATTCTCCTTTTGATTTTCGTCAATAGCCTGGGACGCCACGGGCGTGAATCCCGGCCGGCTCGCCTGGAGCAGCGGAAGGATCTGCCCACTGGGATCGACTTCTCCGTTCGGAGCCGTGGGAATTTGATATCTGGCCACTGAATTCAAAAATACCCACGAGAAGTTACTTGAATTGCTGTGCTGATAGTCCCCACGAATGAACGTCTGATTCCGTTCGCTATCCCCGTGAAAAGTCTTATGGCCAAGCGTCGGAGGCTCAATGCCTCGATCCGTCGACGTATAGCTGTTCAACACGTAGAACCGGAACTTTTCACCGACCGTGCCCCCATATTCGAACGACGGATTGATTGTCTGGTTCGACCCGCCGAACATCTGAGCGGACCCGAACCCCGGCTTGGTACCGCTCTTGGTCGTGATGTCCAGGACTGCAGCCGTCTTGTTGCCATACTGAGCTTCCATACCGCCCAGAATGATATCCGCCCGTTCCCACGCTCTCGGCGAGATCACATCGGAGAAGGTGGACGATACGGTATCCGGAATCGGCACACCGTCGATTCGGAACTGGAGGTTCGCATGATCCTGCCGAATATGCACCTGCTTGAGCGCTCCATAGACGGCGCTAGGAATCGTGATAAGCACGTCATGCAATTCAACATTGTTGCCGCGTGGCAACTCCTCGATGTCCTTTCGACTCACCGAGTAGGTTTCGCTCGACGCCTTGTATTGAATTGGTGCGAGAGGCGATCGCACCTCTAGTGCAATCTCTCTGGTCTTGGACAAGGTCAACGTGATGGGATGGGACGCCTCGGTCCCGATCTTCAGCACGATATATTCGCTTCGATAGGTATCTTGTACTGCACTGACGGAATAGGTTCCATCGGCAGGGACGGGAATGCTGAACTCTCCGGCATCGTTCGACACGCCGGTCGCCACCAACGTCCCTTCCTGATCCTTCACCTCGACGATCACCTGCCCCACCCGACGAAGATCCTGATTCTGGACCGATCCGGTGATGAGATTGGGCTCGGCTGCAACAGCGTGACCCTGATAAAGGAAACTCAGACAGACGACACAGAGACATACCGAACGAACACTACGATGGCTCCATATAAGGGGTCGCATGAAATCCTCCTACAGTAATCACGTACTAAAAAGACGCCACAGCCAGCAGGCAGTCCGACGACAACCGTGCCAGAATGACCTGAATCGAAATGACGTGATTAGCTGCGGGGAGGCGCGCGAGAAGGGCCGGGAGTGGAGAGTTCGAAGGAAAGCAGAACGGAGTCCGACGGGAGTTCAATCAGGTCGACAAGGCTCTGCGCTGTAAGGACGGGAGTGCCGACATCGAGAGACCCAGCCGTGTGATGCTTGACCCACTGGCAGAGATCGGTATCGGAGTGTTCGTGCCCGTCGTGGTCGGCAGCCGCCAGCTCGTGATGGACATCCTGCGCCACAGCAAACGGCGCAATGGCGAGCAATAGCAAGACAAGGCCGATTGCCACAGCACCCTGAAGAAAGCCGGGCAGATGTCGTATGGAAGCGCGTAGAGTCATTGAAGGCGAGCTAAGTAACATAGGCGTTTGCAACTTGTCAAACAATGGATTTACTAAGGTTACTCAATCATTTTCCAGTCGTAGGCGCCCCCTCCAGTGGATATTTCCTTGAATATCCGCTATATTTTGCGTGTCCGAGCACGCATCGCCCCTTCAAGCTACACTATAAACAGGCGACTCCCAAGTGAAACGGGACAACCATGCAGCGACCACTCGATAACCAGCACATCATTGAAATCAAGCCGCTGCCCTCGCCGCGAACGATCAAGTCAAAATTGCCGATTACCGACCAAGCCGCCGCGCTCGTCGTCGAAACGAGAGAGGCCATTCGCCGCATTCTACATGGCCAAGACCGTGAGCGCCTGCTGGTGATCGTCGGCCCCTGTTCGATCCATGATCCTGAAGCCGCCTACGAGTATGCCGACCGATTGAAACCAGTAACCGACGCGCTACACGACCAGTTACTGATCGTCATGCGCACCTACTTCGAAAAACCCCGCACCACGGTTGGGTGGAAGGGGCTCATCAACGATCCACATTTGGATGGTACGTGCGACATCGCAACCGGAATGGAACTCGCGAGAACGATCCTCCTTAACATCAATAAGCGCGGTGTACCCTGCGCGGCTGAAGCCTTGGACCCGGTGTCCCCGCAATACATCGCCGATCTCTGGAGTTGGGTCGCCATAGGGGCCCGCACCACCGAAAGCCAACCGCACCGGGAGATGGCCAGCGGGCTGTCTATGCCGGTCGGATTCAAGAACGGCACAGAGGGCAATCTTGAAGTGGCCTGGAATGCCATGGTCGCCGCGAAGCAGCCTCACCATTTTCTGGGCATCAACGCCGACGGGCTCACCTCCATCATCAAGACCATGGGAAACCCCGATCGCCATATCGTGTTGCGAGGCGGTGGCGGGAAAACCAACTATGAAGCCGAACACGTGGCACGCGCGGAAGCCATTATCGCGAGCGAGGGCATCGTTCGTCCCATCATGATCGACTGCTCACATGACAACTCCGGCAAAGATCATCAGCGCCAGAGTTTCGTCGCACGGGATGTGCTCAAGCAATTCCGCGACGGCCGCCAATCCATCGTGGGACTGATGCTCGAAAGCAACCTCAATCCTGGCAAACAGACCTGGCAGCAAGGCAAAGCGTTGGCCCACGGCGTCTCCATCACCGATGCCTGTCTCGGCTGGGAAGAAACCGAAACACTGCTCGGAGAACTAGCCGAATTGATCGTGACCAAACCCGTCTAGCAGGATGCTGAACTGGTCTGTCCAGTCCATCTGGTCTATCTAATCTGTCTCGTGTATTCACTTGAACGAAGCTAATCAGATGAACCAGACAGACCGAACAGACTAGATAGACCAGATCAACCAGATAGCCCCACATGCTTTTCGACACACACACCCATCTGGACGATGCCCGTTACAATGAGGATCGCGAGGCGATGATTACGCGCGCCCATGAAGCCGGTGTCGAATCCCTCCTCACCATCGGTTGCGACCTGGCGACCAGTCAGGCTGCGATCGCGCTGGCGGAGCAATACCCGTTCGTCTATGCCTCCATCGGCGTCCACCCGCATGAAGTGAAACATATCCTCGATAGCTGGTACGACGAATTCCGCCGGCTGGCACAGAACAAAAAGGTGGTCGCCTATGGCGAAATCGGCCTCGACTACCACTACAATCATTCGTCACCGAAGGAGCAGCGCGAACGATTCCGTGAACAGATCCAGCTCGCGCGCGAGCTAGGACTCCCGGTGATCATTCACACACGAGAGGCTCAAGACGACACGATTACGATTTTGAAGGAGGAACGCGCGTCAGAAATCGGCGGGGTATTTCACTGTTTCTCAGGAGATGCGTGGCTGGCGAAGGATGCGCTGGACTTAGGGTTCTATCTCTCGTTCTCCGGAATTCTCACATTTCAAAGCGCGACGATGCTCCGAGACATCGCGAAGACCGCTCCGTTGGACCGCCTCCTGATCGAAACCGACTGCCCGTACCTGACACCCATCCCTCATCGAGGCAGACGAAACGAACCAGCCTACGTGTCCTTCGTCGCACACAAGCTGGCGGAGCTTCATGCCGATACGCCAGGCATGTCAGTCGACACCATCGGACGAATCACGACCGAAAACGCGAAACGCCTGTTCAAAATCGCTTGAGCTGCCGGTTGCGCTGTCGCAGCGCCTTGGGCAACTTCCTCGGATTCCCGCGCTTCTCCGGACCACGCTTCGGCCGAAGGTCCTCTCCAGTATCCAGCTCTTTGTGGAGAGAGGCGCGAGTCGAACTCGACGGCCCCTGCAGTTTCCCTATAAACTCCTGAGCCTTCATCACGAAGGCCCCCTGCGCCGTCGCAACGTTGATAATCTCACGATCAGAACTCACCACCGCGCAGGCGGATCCGAATTCGGCAGCCAGACGTTGAATCACCTGATCGGCTTTTTCTCCCCGTCGAGAAAATATAATTTCAAGACCGAGCCGATGCTCCCGCTGTTCCGTACCCCATCCCTGTTGCCACCCGTCAAAGACCACCGTGATCGCATGGGACTTTCGTTGACGATATGCCGCCAGGTCGCGCAAGAAAGACTCGCGCGCCATCTCAGAATGCAAGGCCGTCCCTGCACTGATCCGTCCCGTCAGCGCCAAGAGATTGTATCCATCGACTATTAGGTGGAGTGCCATGGCTAAAGAACCTATCGCGCACACTGCTCACTGTCAATCGGCGCGCGACAAGCGCGAGGAGAGAGACTCGCGTGAGGGGTGATTCGAAGTTCTAGGTTCGAAGTTCTTGAAACCTCGAACTTCGGACCTCGAACCGTCGTCCGTCCCGCCAGTCTCGCGCGTCTCGCTCGTGAATGGCCAATCCTCTTGACAACTGTGCTAACATCTGAGAAATACACTTTGTTCAGTCAACGACGTGAATACCCCATGCGATCAGCCTTGTGGCGCATCCTTCCGCTCGCCTTCCTGGTCGGACTCTTCGACCTCCCTGGCCTTGCCCTCGAACCATTGTGCGCTGCTCAAACAATTGCAGCGACGACCGCGTCGGGTCAGGAGCCTTTTGCCAAATCCAAACGGCCCCGCACCTCCCAGATACGACTTGCGCCCCAGGCGCTCGGCCTGACAACGATTCAAAACTTCCGAACGGCCAGCTCACCCAACACAGCGAGGCTCGTTCTCGATCTCAACGCGAAGGCCCACCCCAACACACATCCCTTACTCCAAGCCGAGGGGGTAACCATCGAGATTCCCAACACGATTTTAGGTTCATCCGCCAAGACGAAACTTGCCGAGGGTAAGATTGCCAAACCGTTTATCATTACCCAGCCATCTGAACGATCTGTACACGTCTTGCTGCCGACGGGTTCATTTAAAAGCTATAAATTGCTCACACTAGAGAACCCTCCACGGCTTGTCATTGATATCGTGCCTCCCAATGATTCCCGGACGATTCCGCGCACTGAACCATTGCCGGATTTGGCGCCGCCACTCCCCACTCCCCAGCAGCCGTTTCAGCCGCGAACCAAATCCTTTACGACCATCGTGATCGATCCAGGACACGGCGGGAGAGATCCTGGCGCGCGTGGGCAGCAGGGGACGGAAGAAAAAGACATTACGCTGAAGGTCGCATTGAAACTGCGCGATCTCTTGAGTCAGCAGCGGGGAATCCGCGTGCTCATGACACGTGAACGGGACGAATTCGTCGAGTTGGAAGACCGGGCAAAGTTTGCCAATGGACAGGAAGCGGATCTCTTTGTGTCGATCCATGTGAATTCACATCCTCAGCGCTCTGTGAAGGGGCTTGAAATCTACCACTTCGGAGAGGCCAAAGATCAACGGGCGCTGGAAGTGGCGGCTCGTGAAAATGGCACCCCGCTCAACAGCACCGGCGTAGGATGGGAATATCTCGTCGCCGACCTCCTGACCGCAAAGAAGATCGAAGCATCCCTCGAACTTGCTTGGACCGCCAAAGAAGCTATGGTCTCCAACCTGAACGGCCAATATGCTCTGGTGGACCATGGGGTGAAGACTGCGCCCTTCTACGTGCTCCGCTTCACCAGCATGCCCAGCATCCTGGCTGAAATCGCCTATATCTCGAACTCTACTGAAGAAGACCTCCTCCGAACCACTCGCTTCACCACGCGCGTGGCAGAAGCACTCATGGAAGGCATTACGTCCTTCCTCACCTCAACAAAGCCCGCCACACGATGACCTCCGCACTGTTGTACCCTTCACGTCGATGCCTACAGTCAAGTTAGTCCTGGAATACGACGGGACCTGCTACGCAGGGTGGCAACGCCAACCCAATCACCTCACGATTCAAGAAGCGATCGAACAAGCCATCCGGCAAGTCAGCCAAGCCACAGTATCAGTCATCGGCGCAGGCCGAACAGACTCCGGCGTGCACGCGCGCGGACAAGTGGCGAGTTTTCGCACGGATTGCGATTGGCCCGCGTCAAATTGGACGCGAGCGCTCAATGCCGTGCTGCCAAAAGACATTGCCGTTCGTTCCTCTGCCCTCATGGACGACCACTTTCATGCTCAACATGATGCACGAGGCAAGCTCTACACCTATCGGATCCTCTATCGTCCGGCCCGTCCCACCATCGAGCGCGCGTTCGTCTGGCACATCTACAAACCGCTGAATGAACTTGCCATGCAACAGGCAGCCGCGGCACTCATCGGGACACAGGACTTTTCCTCTTTCGAGGGAAGCCTCACAGACAACAACAATCCCATCTGCCATCTGCAGCGACTCGCTGTTATCCGTCACGACGACCAGATTCTCATCGAGGCCTACGCCGACCGGTTTCTGAAACATATGGTCCGCGCAATAGTGGGGACGGTGGTCGAAGTAGGATTGGGCAAACGGACTCCCGACAGTCTCACAGACATCCTGAGATCTCGCGATCGGTCTGCAGCAGGCCAGACCGCCCCCCCCCATGGACTCTGTCTGATGCGCGTAGACTACGAGTAGCAGACTGCTGAAAGACTACGTGACGCAGAACCGTAGTCGGATGCCTCCGACGTCTATCACAATCTCGGCTTGTCCAGTCCATCCGGTTAGTTTAATGCAACCAATTAATCACACAGACAGACCAACAGACCACATGAACGAGACGGGCTGCTGGACTTTTTCAGCACCCTGTTAGTGATTCATGCCCCCTCCTGGAGGGATACATAAAATAATTAGGGACACACATCATACTATTTGGTATACTACGCGCATTATTTATTTCCCTCACTCTCACCAAAGGAGATGCATATGACGAAGAGAGCCGGCACCGTAGTGATATCCCTCTTTGTGTCTGGGTTGTGCGTTGCACCATTTGCCATCGCAGCACCCTCGAACCAAGGCAAGATGGCGGCCTGCAACGCCCAAGCGAACGACAAAGGATTGGAAGAAGGAAAGGGCGATGAACGACCGGCATTTATGAAAGAATGCCTCTCCGCAAAGCCGGTGAAGACTGGTGGGACTCAGCAGAACAAGATGAAAACTTGCAATAAAGAATCAGCCGGAAAGGGCCTCAAGGGGGACGAACGTAAGAAGTTCATGAGGGCCTGCCTCTCGAACTAAGATCCTCTCCCCGCGGCTCGTTCGGGCCGCGGGCGTATCACCACACCCGTAGTTTCTCAAAGCAAACCCTGCAGCAAATTCATGCATTAGATAGATGTATCAGCGCCGAAGAGGCGATCAGCCGTCAATCACGCGGAAGGGGCTTGCAGGCTCTGACGGGACAATGAGAAAGACCGCTGTCTTTCTCGCTACCGCGAGAGGAGTCGACGTACTGACTATGCAGGAGATTGGATTTAGAGCAGGCGGGGGGAGTCTTGATTTTCCAGCTTCTTGCGCAGTTCGATCAACTCCTGCTCGAGTGCCAAGAGCCGGTCACTGACGGGGTCCGGCAGGTTGCTGTGGTCCATAGTGGCGTCGGGTAGCCGCTCGCCTTGAGTTTTAATGACGCGGGCCGGCACTCCAATGACGGTGGAGTTCGCGGCCACATTCTTGAGCACAACCGAATTGGCGCCGATCTTCACATTGTCGCCGATCGTAATCCCACCGAGAATTTTGGCGCCGGCCCCGACGACTACGTGATTGCCAAGCGTGGGGTGGCGCTTCCCTCGTTCCTTGCCTGTCCCTCCAAGCGTCACACCCTGGAAGAGGGTCACGTAATCTCCGATCTCTGCCGTCTCACCGATCACAACCCCCATGCCATGGTCGATGAAGAACCCCGTGCCGATCTTCGCCGAAGGATGGATTTCAATTCCCGTGAGTATGCGAGCTACCTGGGAAATAGCCCGAGGAACGAACGGCACGTTGTAGTACTTCAACCAATGGGACACACGGTAGGCCAGCAGGGCGTGAAAGCCGGCGTAGGTCAGCACGACTTCAAGCCAGCTGGTCGCCGCCGGGTCTCGGTCGAAGACCGCGCGGAGGTCTTGTTTGATTGCTCTAAGCATCTGGTCTACATGTCATCAAGTCGTAAAGTCCTCAAGTCGAAGCCCTCAAGCCCTCACGTCTCAGGAGGGAAGATTACATCACATCGGGTCCTTTGGAGCCAAGTAGGTGATGAAACCTGATAATGCCTTTACCACTTCTTCAGCCTTCAATCGGAGATCGGAAAACTCTTCGGACGTCAGGTACTCCAAATCCAATGCCACGAACAATTGACTGCGCACTTCTCCTGCAGAACCCTTCGCAATATACAGAAAGCGGTGAAACTCCTTGTCGGAACACCGCTCAAACCCTTCGGCGATATTAGACATCGCCGAAACGGACGCACGCCGAATCTGATCACGTAAGCCAAAATCCTTCTCGAATTTTCCTCTGCCACTGACTCGGTATACAGATGAAACTAGGTCTCTGGCTGCTTGCCAAGCCTTGATATCCTCAAATCGCTCTATCTTAGCCAACAATCCATCCTTCGACTTGACAACCT